>NZ_JBLYIG010000627.1:0-2808 GCF_049222245.1 Nitrospira sp. BLG_2
GCGATCGCGCTCGTTTATCTCCTGATCGTCATTAACTTCCAATCATGGCTCGATCCGCTCGTGATCATTACGGCCTTGGTCGGTGCTCTAGCCGGAATCGCTTGGGCATTGTTCGTGACCCATACCAACGTATCCGTGCCCGCTCTGATGGGGGCCATTATGACGATGGGTACGGCAACGGCCAATTCGATCCTGCTCGTGGCCTACGCGCGAGAACGGTTGGCCGTTCACGGCGACGCGCTGCGCGCAGCGGCCGAGGCCGGTACGGCCCGCATTCGACCGGTGCTCATGACCGCGGCGGCCATGATCATCGGTATGCTGCCGATGTCGATGGGGAATTCTCCAAATGCACCGCTGGGACGCGCCGTCATGGGGGGATTGACGGTCGCAACCCTGTTTACGCTGTTTTTCGTTCCGTGCGTGTATGCCCTCATCTATCACAGAAGGATCGTGCCGGAAAAGGAGGCTATCTAACATGAAATCGTTCCGTGGAAAGGGACTTGTACTTGCGGCCATCATCTTATGTCCGCTGTATCTTGGTTATAGGTTCTACGGAGGCCAGCTCGAAGCTGCGGCATTGCAGGAGCACACTCTTGAGCGCGCCATACCGACGGTAGCCGTCACGCAGGCGCAGCCGGCGGATGCCAATGACACCATTACGCTTCCCGGCAATATACAAGCCTGGTATGAGGCACAGATCTACGCCCAGGTCTCCGGCTATGTGAAGATGTGGCACAAGGATTACGGGGCGCAGGTGAAACAGGGCGATGTCCTTGCCGATGTCAACGCACCGGCGCTCGACGCCCAATATGCACAGGCGAAGGCGGATCTGGAAACCGAACGGGCCAAGAATGTGCTGGCTGAATTGACCGCGAAACGCTATGTGGCGATGCGGCATAACCAGGCGGTCTCCGAGCAGGCGATTTCTGTGCAGGTCCAAGAGGCAAAAGCCCAAGCGGCGAGAGTGAGAGCGGCGGAGCAGAACGTCAAGAATTTCGAAGCGCTGATCCGGTTCAAGACGATCGTTGCGCCGTTTGACGGTGTGGTGACCGCGCGCAACATCAATGTCGGGAACTACGTCAATAAGGAAGCGAGCCCTGGAGAAGGCAACTCCGGCGGGATCAGGGACCTCTTTACCGTCGCCGACGTCAGCAAGATGCGTTTGTTCGTCAGCGTGCCGGAGGCTTTCGGACCTTTCCTCCAACCGGGTTTGACCGCCGACGTCACTGTGCCACAATTGCCAAATCGACATTTTACGGCCCAGTTCCTGACCGTCGCCAAGGGATTCAATGTGAGCACGCGCACAGCGATTACTGTCTTTACGATCGAGAACGAGGACCGCGCGCTGTGGCCCGGATCGTATGCGACTGTTCGTATCACCGCGCCGGTGGAAAAAAACATCCTCACGATTCCGTCGAGCGCGATGGTGTTTCAGGAGCTCGGTACGGAGGTGGTCGTTGTGACGGAGGATGACCAGGTGCATTTCAAACCGATTACCGTGGCCAGAATCCTTGACAACGTCGTCGAAGTGACCGATGGGATTTCCGTCGACGATCGTATCGTGAATAATCCGAGTGCCGCCTTGCTGGAAGGCAAAAAGGTGCGTATCGTCACATCCGCTCCGGGTTATGACCTTGTGATACGAGAGGCTCCAGCTCCAGAGGCCAATGCGCAGAAGAAACCATCGGCGAAGTCTTTATGACCTCCGGGCGCGGAAGTATCGCTGTCGGTCTTTCAAGGAGGATATATCGTCACGCCCAATTGTACAGGCGTGATCGGCGTATCGCGAGACGGAAGACCGGTATCACTCGACCGTGCTCAATGCCTTTCGCGAAGTCGAGGTTCAATAGAGAACATCGCTTCGGAGTCCTCGGATATGGCAACTTCCGAATGAGTCGTCTGATGCCTCAATGGCTATATTGTGGAGGGGGGAGCACACACACATGAGAACTCTCATCATTGTGGTCCGGAACTCTATGTTAAGTGACTTGGAGAGGCTCCTGTGCAGTAATGGGGTGATGACATATACGATACTCAGCAACGTCGAGGGGAAGGGAGTCACAGGTCGAGTGTATGGAACCTTCCTCAATCCCGACATCAACACCATCATTTGGGCGGTCCTTCAGCCAGATCAGGCAGACCGGGCCGTCAGTGCACTGAAAACTCTTCACATGGGGAGAAAAGAGACTTCGCGTGATGACAATCCTATACCTCTCAAGGTATTTTCGTTTCCTTGTGAAGAACACATGTAGCGCTTGCAAACTGTCTCACGTCAACCGTGCAGTCGGTCATGCTCTTGGTTCATCGGCTCATGGAGAGCCACCGCACACGGGTGTGGCTCACAGCCAGCCGCGATGTCTATTCCATTAGCCTGGAGCAGTTTGTGGAGGCAGACCATCCGATGCAGATGACCTGATCATTGACAGCATCGCGACTTAGGTCACCAGTGAAAGCGATGATAATGTGATGGTAAGGCAGTGCGCTGATCAAATTCTGACGGCGTTTTCTAGCAAGGCTTCATTCCCCCTCAGTAACCGATACGATCTGACACATCAGCCTCGGTGGGAAGCCGGGATTTGCCGAGGCCATAGCGGTCGAGGAGCCGATACAGCGTGCGGCGACTGATGCCGAGCAGGCGGGCTGTCCGCTCCTTATTGCCCTGCGCGGACTCCAGCATCTTGAGCACCTGCTCCCGCTGCAACGCCTTGAGGGTGCCGGGTAAGATCTCCAGACGTTCCGAATGCAGACCGTCACTTTGCAGGACCTCGGGCGGCAGATCCTCTTTGGAGAGGATCGCATGCGGGGCCA
>NZ_JBLYIG010000628.1:0-2384 GCF_049222245.1 Nitrospira sp. BLG_2
GGAAGAGGTGTGAGAATATCCGCTGGGCTGCCCGTAAGTGGCTGTTAGCACTCAGTATCTTGGTCGGATCAATGACGCAAACTGTTGACGAACGCCCGGTCCGAGTACATATCCTGGTGGCCGGTCGTGTGCAGGCAGTAGGGTTCCGCGCGTTTGCGGCACGAACTGCCGCACGGCTTGATCTGGTGGGTGGCGTCCGCAATCTCGACGATGGTCGGGTCGAGCTGGACGTGGAGGGAAAAAGAGCGGCGATCGAAGCACTTCTACGTGAATTGAAAATCGGTCCTTCCGCCGCCCATGTCACAAAGATTGAAACGGAATGGAGTGCCGCGGCTGATCGGTATTCAAACTTCAGCATTTGGTATTAGGAAACGAGGCATCATGAGTCGATTGCATGATGAGGAGTCCGGATTGAGTGAAGCTCGAAGACAAACCGTCGACGATATAGACGCCTCAGAACCAGCGAGCGCACCGAATCAGGAGGAACGGGAAAGGGACCGATCGGAGGGTCTTGACACCCTGAAGAGCTACCTGCGGGAAGTCCGCCGATCGACCTTGTTGACCTTCAAACAAGAACAGCAGCTCGGTAAGCGGGTCATGGCCGGCGATGAGCAAGCTCGGCAACAGATGATCGAATCGAATTTACGGCTTGTCATCAGCATTGGGAAGCGCTACATGCACCGGGGGTTTCCGTTTTCCGACATCGTGGAAGAAGGCAATTTAGGCTTGATCAAAGCCGTCGAAAAGTTCAATTACAAGCGAGGATTCAGGTTCAGCACCTATGCGTCTTGGTGGATCCGACAGTACATCGAGCGAGCGATCATTAATCAAGGCAAGCTGGTGCGTTTGCCGGTGCACGTGGTAGAACGCCTCAATCGTTATCTGAATCGTGTCGAACAGCTGGTGCAGGAGCTTGGGCGGGAGCCGAGGGCGGCAGAAGTGGCCGCCAAGATGAAAACATCGGAAGAAGAAGTTTTAGACCTGAAGCAGTTGGTGCGCACAACCTGTTCGCTCGATAGCCCCCTCAACGACAGCACCGATACTTTTCTGCGCGATGTGATCGAGGATCCGGTTGGGCTCTCTCCCGATGAGACCGCCGATGGGGTGCGGCGGAGGACGGAAATGATGGCCTGGGTGAGGGAGTTGCCTGAGAAAGAACAAACTGTTATTGTGTCACGGTTCGGGCTCGACGGGGATGAAGCGAAGACGCTCGAGGAAATCGGCCGAACCATGGGGCTGACTCGTGAGCGCGTACGACAGATTGAAATGGCAGCGCTGGTTCGACTTCGCAACACCATCGAGCGAAAAACGATGACACAGGCAGACTTGCTCTAATTTCCGTGACGACCGTCAACTATCAAGCACTTATTCGAGAAGTTCCGGACTTTCCGAAGCCCGGCATTTTATTTTATGACATCACCACGCTCCTGAAGAATCCAGCCGCAGTTCAGGGTCTTGCCGACCAATTGACGACTCGGTATCAGGACCGAGGGATCACCAAGGTTGTAGGGATCGAGTCCCGGGGATTTATTTTCGGAGGAATTCTCGCGGCGCGTCTCGGGGCCGGATTTGTACCGGTTCGCAAGCCGGGAAAACTTCCGGCTGATTGTTATGAAGTGAAGTATAGTCTTGAGTATGGAAATAATAGCCTCGCCGTACACCGTGATGCGATCGACACCGGAGAGCATGTGCTGATTGTCGATGACCTCTTGGCGACCGGAGGAACGGCCAAAGCGACTGTGCATCTTGTTCGTCAGCTTGGTGGCACAATTGTCGGGCTCGATTTTTTGGTGGAGCTGAAGGGTTTGAAGGGACGCGACAAACTCACCGGCTACGAGATCCATTCGACGATCACCTACCCTTAGGGCTTAACGCATTCTCCATCACCTCTTGTCCAAGGGGCATCGGCCATGATATAGAAGCCGGAATTTTAGCCCTCCGATCACCTATTTCTATTTCTGGAGCAGATTCTCTATGGCAACGAAAGCACAGGCGAAGAAAAAGGTTGATGCAAAGACGAAATCCGCGGCCGCTGAGGTTAAGAAATCCCAGCCGGTGACTGGTGCAGGAGCGGCTGCGGCGCTCAAGGGGGCGTCTGAAATCGAACTAGAGACTCCAGCGCGACCTAAGGAGACAGCAAAAGAACGGGAAGCACGGGAACGGCGTCAGGAAGCGCTTCACAAGATGCTCATTGAGAAACGCCAAGAGATCCTGAAGGAGATCGAAGAGAGTCTGGGGCAATCCCTGACTGAAGATCAGCAACGCCGTCTGGAGTCAGCGCGTGATGTCGGCGACCAAGCCTTAATGGATCTTGAGCGCGAACTCGGTATTTCGTTAATGGAAATGCGTAATCGTCGACGGCAGTCGATCGATGAGGCCATCAC
>NZ_JBLYIG010000629.1:0-15948 GCF_049222245.1 Nitrospira sp. BLG_2
GACTGGTCATGCCTTCGGCCTGCTGGGACAGCTGCTGGGGATCACGGTCAATGCCGCCCTTTATGCGATCTTGATTCCGATCTACTTTTTCTTCTTCGCCTGGCATTTTGAAAGCATGAGTCGGACGGTCGTTCCCTTGATACCCATTGCGCATCGACCGCATACTCTGCATGTTTTGTGTCGAATGGATACAGCCGTGCGAGGCTTTTTCTTTGAACGTTTCCTCATCACGGTCATCACCGGTGTGTTGTATGCGGTAGGCTGGGCATTAACCGATGTCCCCTATTGGTTCCTCCTGGGAGTGGCCACCGGTCTAGCCTCCTTGGTGCCATATCTCTCCGCCATTGGGTGGCCGTTGGCCGTCATCCTGAAATATGCCGATGCCGTGACCGCCGGGCAGTCCGTAGAAACCGGATGGATGGCCATCCTCTTGTGGCCGAGCGTCTCCTATTTGATAGTGCAATTCATCGAAAGCTGGATTCTGACTCCATGGTTGCAAAGCCATTCCACGGATATGAGCGCAGTGACCATTCTTATCGTCGTTTTCATCGGCGGCGCTGTCGGTGGACTGTTTGGATTGATCTTTGCCATTCCGGTGGCGGCTTGTCTCAAAGTTCTAATTGAGGAATACGTCAGGCCGCGATGGCTTCAATGGGTACGTGAGGCCTAACAGGAGCCGTCCGGTAGGGTGGCATCAAAAGCGTATGAGCCGAGCATAGCGGATGCTCCACGCGGAGGAGACGTTGCGATGGCAATCGGCTCGACAATCGCGTCGGCATCCAAACTGATTGAAGGAGTGCTGGTCTGCATCCTGATCACCGGCTGCGCATTCACGACAGGCGTCGACGATCGCCGCCGATATTTAGATGACGAACGACGCTGTGCGCCCACCGATGGCGATCTCGCCCTGCGTCGAGTATCGCTCACGGACATCGACACGGCTGACGATCGGGTCGCCCGAATGGCGGAGGCTCGCGCTCCGAACAGCTTCTCTTGGCGTGCCATGCAAGCGGCCCATGCCATCGAAATCCTGCCGCTCCTCAGCCGGATCGAGGTTCTGGAAGAACGGCGAGGCACCGCGCTGGCCAATCAAACTCAGCTCAACACCGTACGGAACGAAGTGTTGGGCAGAATCATGCTCGCCATGAGCGAAGTGTCCAGTACCGCGGGTAAAGCGGCGTGCGAAATCGAGCGCACCTACCAGGCGGCGGACCGTCTGCGCGCGGGTGAGCAGGCTCGGGTCAAACAACAAACGTTATGGGCGATTATCATCGGCGCCGCCGCCGCCATGGCGGCAGGAGGAGCAACCTTGAGCGACGCCGGATCTCCGGCCGAGGGGCTCGCGTCGCTTATCGGAGGTCTCGTGGCGGGGGCTCTGGGCGTGACCGCTTTATATCAGGAAGGCGAAGAAACCTTTACGCACTCCAACAACATCTTGAGCGAAGTCTGGCTCCACCCCGATCAACCTCGCTACATTCCACCGTCCATCTGGCTGCTGTTGAAGCAGCCTGTCGCGGAAGGCTCCGAAAGCAAATCGTATCTTGAAGAACTGATGGCGAGTTGGCGCCAAGAAGGCCGGCTCGGCACGCCGGGCAGCAAGATAGAGCAGAAGCGGAGGGACCTGTTTTTCGGTTCCGGCGGCTCATACACCACTTCCGATTTGGTGGCTCGCGCGCAGATGCTCGATATGCTTCGCGCCACGATCCTCATTATGAACCAGCATATGGAACGCCTCATCCGTGAAGTCATGATCCAAACGGCGGTCCGCAAGCAATCGTGGTCGCCCACCCCCAAAAACCCATGACCGCTTCTCGGGACACACGTGCAGGTCCCGGCCATTTTCGATGACCAGGCCCACCGATAGCTGGCGTTCCTCCCGCGTGCCGAATCGCGGCAACGAATCTAGGGAATGTCCGAGTACAGCTTACCTATAAGCATGAGTACATTGGAGCCTCGGACCGGGCACGAGGAAAGGGCCCTGCCATTGGCAACCAGCGGGAAAGCATCTTTTCCCTTTGTCTTACATATGTCTGTTTGGAGACGCCTCTTTTTCCTACTTACAAGGTCGCTATGCCACAATCTCCTCAAGAAGAGACGCAGATTGAATTCTTGCATCGCTTAGGAGCTGCGGGCTTGGGCTGATCGAGGAACTGAAAAATGAAACCTCAACTTGTTCATATATTCTTATGAACAGGCACCCATTTGAAGGATACACCATGTCAAAACCGAAGCGAATAGACGCCGATCTTCTGATTCGCCAGTATTATGAAGGGGAGGACACTGGGGGCGAGGGGGCGTTTCCCGAAGACACGATGGAACCTGTGCCGAGCGTCTCTCCGCGCCACGCCGATACGGCCACGCCGGACCCAGCATTGTCCGGCGGCGATATCGATGCGACTCGCAGTGGAACGGACGCCGGTGAAGAAGCGGTGGGCGGTTCGACCCCTACCCCGGATCAGGATGTGGTCGACGAATTAGGCAAGGCGGTGGGTATCACATATGAAGACGCCGAGCCCCTGCGGTTCGGCGATAAAGTCGCCGATCGCGATGCGCAGCGATGGGAGCTGAACCCGGCCTCCTCCGAGGGATATCAGGAACGATTACGGATACTCGCATCTGACGAAACCGGCACGCCCGAACGTCCACCCGGCCAAGCGAATGAAACAAGCCGTCAGAAGCGAACAAGACGCAGCCGGCCTTGACAGGGTCGCGCCGTAAAGGTTCACAAGAAAAAGACACTGACAGGAATGAGTCGATTTTATGGACGCCATCATCATGGAAAGGAGCCGACTATCATGGAAATGAAGACGCTATCGCAACAGCATCAGAATTGCCTGAACGCTTGTTTCTCATGCGCGCAAATCTGCGAAGCCTGCGCGGACGACATGATCGGCATGGAACAGCATGACCATCAACACCATAATGATTTGATGACCCGTTGTATCCGGCTCTGTCGAGACTGCGCCGATATCTGTATCCTCGCCGCAAGATTCATCAGCCGCTCGTCACCGCGGGCCGAGTCTCTGTGCCGGCTCTGCGCGGAGATTTGTGACGAGTGCGCCGAGGTGTGCGAGCGTCATGCGCCGCAACATGCCATGTGCGGTCCATGCGCGGAAGAGTGTCGCCGGTGCGCGGATCTCTGTCGAGAAATGGTGGGGACGGCGGCTCACTCGGCATGACTTGCATGAGAGCTGGAGAATCGGCGCCCTTTCTTACGGAGAGACGCGTGGGAAGCTTTTGCGCGATGGTGACGTTGCTTCTTATCTGCTTCACCGCGCCCATGGACGCGGCAGCCGCCGTTCGCTCGCATGAAGCCAATCCGCCGACGGATCCCAGCCCGGGACCGACGGACCCGAGTCCTAAACCGTCCGGTCCGATTCCGCCTCCTCAACCTCCTGTTCCAAAACCCAATCCGACATATCCGTCGCCTTTACCGGGTTTTGACCCGGCCGCTCTCGGATGTGAGTCATCTCATCTATGAATGAACATTGCCATTGCCTTAACATGAGCCATTGCATAAACCATATGAAGGAGCGGCACGATGCACACAGAAATATTGCAACGGAAATATGAACCTCGATCATATGATCTCCATGATCTTCACGGCATTTCAGACCGGACACTCGCCATGCATTTCAAACTCTACGAAGGGTACGTCAAGGAGACGAATAATCTCACGGCGCGAATTCATCAACTGGTGGAAGACGGCACGGTCGATCAGGAAGAGATGCCGGTCTACTCTGAGCTCAAACGGCGATACGGGTTCGAATACAACGGGATGGTCCTGCACGAGTACTATTTCGACAATCTCATGACCAACGGATCGGCCGATCCCGGACCGCAATCCCCGTTCAGACGCGCGGCAGAAAGCAGTTTCGGCACGTATGAAGCATGGAGAGGTGACTTCATCGGCGTGGGAAAAATGCGGGGGGTCGGCTGGGCCGTCTGTTACCTCAATCCCTACAACGGCAGACTCACCAATCATTGGATTACGCTGCATGAAACCGGCAATGTGGCGGGCTTCGTTCCCGTGCTGGTCATGGATGTGTGGGAGCATGCCTTCATCCTCGATTATAAGCCTTCGGAACGGCTCTCCTACATTGAGGCCTTTTTTTCCAATATCAACTGGAAGACCGTTGAGCGCCGACTGGAACGCACCATCGTGTCGACATCCATCCCGGCGCTGACGTGACCGATTTTTCGGGGATGCCGAAAAGCTCTCCAGCGAGGCCGTCCTGCGGTTACAACTCGATAATGGCTCTCACGGGCAGATGATCCGAAGCCACGCGCGAGAGGGCTGTCTTGTGAGCTTGAATTTCGATGACGCTGCCGGGAGGCCGAATCCAGATACGGTCGAGGGCAAAAATAGGCCTGGGCGAAGGAAACGATTGGGGCGAAGGCGTGTGCCCGAAAATCTTGGTAATCCACCGAAGAGGCCGTCCCCATAAGAACCATTCATTGATGTCGCCCATCAGAATACAATGGCGTGTCCCGAACCGTTTAAGGAGCTCGCGCACTTGCCAGCGCCTCTCGCTCGGCCGTAAACCGAGATGTGTCGCAATAACCTGGATTCTGTCGTCGCCGCACATCACGTCGACATCGATGGCGCCGCGAGGTTCATGGGTACGGAAGCTGAGATCGACTAAGCGGAGTTCTCCCAGCTTGCAGGTCGTCAGCACGCCGTTGCCGTATGCGCCGTGACGCCGTAAATTGGGCCCGGCGATCGCGGTCATGCTCAAGCGAGCGGCCAACCATTGCAAGGTATCTTCTTCATCTACTTCTTGGAGGGCAATGAGATCGGCTTGCAATTCCTGCAGCACCGCAAGGATACGTTCGCGGCTGTGCCGGCCATCCCATCCGATGCAGCGGTGCACATTATACGTGGCTACCGTGAGGCGCATGGTGACGACGATGAAGAAACGGACGGCCTGCGCGCTGAAGCGTCAGCGGCTTGTACCGACCCTTGTTTGTTGTTTAGGCGAAACATATGTCCTTTGCTCTAGAACGATGACTGAACTGTCCGCACCACCTCTTCCTAGGAAATTGCCGCGTGACTCAGCAAAGTGCAATCGTAATGCCCATTGGCGTCAAGACCTATTGGCTAGGACACCTTGCACACTTTTAACGACATCGGTTTGGAATTATGCTCCTTCAAGAGGACAATTTGTCCTCCTTTCATCGTTATGGACATGCCTCGTCGCTGGACGAAGAAATAAATCAGCGGATCGCTTTCTGAAAACTGATGTTTTGCGAGGGGATTGATCCTAGATTTTTCGTTTCGGCAAGCATGCGAACGATAACAAGCGGCGGTCTCACTTTTGCAGATCACGAAAAATACTGTCATCGATTCAAACTTAAACACGGAGGAGCTTGATCATGGCCAAGACACTCGTTGAACCTACTTCCACATCGGCTGAGAAGCTTCGAACGATGCTGCTCGATAAACGGTCGGCTGTTCAGCAGCAAATCAACGAGCTCTTGGCTCAGCATCGGGAACACTACTCCACGACACACAATGATTCCGTGCTCGATCTTGAAGACATGTCTCTTCGCGACAGCACGGCAGAACAGCAATTATCATTGTTGGAATCCCGAAACCGCACCCGCATGATGCTGGATACGGCGCTCCGCCGACTGGACGATGGAGAGTACGGCTTGTGCGAAGATTGCGGTGCCGAGATAAACCCAGGGCGTCTGAAAGCCCTTCCCTTCGCAAAACGTTGCCTGTCGTGCCAACATCAGGCCGAAGTGCTGGAGAAAATTGCGCGGCAAGAAGATCGGAGCGACATGTAGTCTTGCGACGCGTGTCCTTGTCCCTTTCTAAGCGCTACATTGGGAAGACTGAAGGAGAAGCGGCATCATCGAACCGGGGACTTTGAGACATGGCTCTCCCTCGTCCGCATGGAATTCCGGGGAACTCGGGCGGGGAAAGCCATCGTAAGGCAACTACCGTATCAAGATGTCGGCGTGTTGCCTTGAGAAGCGCTTCTGCCCCCTTTGACGATTAGGCTTGACCAGGGGTTCGCCTAGTTTCACTAGGATTCTATTTATGAAATTCTACTCGCTTTATTCACCATACCTGCTTAGTGTAAAGTGCACTCGTCGCGTCGAGGGGCACCATTACACTCGCAGGACTCTATAATCTTTACGGTTTTCACGCCATCCGTACCCTTTTAGTCGGCGTGGGCCTATTCACTGCATGGCCAGCCTGGGGGTTGACGGCAGTCGATCTCTACCGTTCCGGCAAGGAAGCCACAGCGCTCGTCATCGGTATCGATGATGAAGCACATGCCCTCTCCTTTGGCAGCGGCGTATTCATCTCTCCAGATGGTTTGTTGCTTACCAACGCACATGTCATCCATGAATCCACCCGTATCTTGGTCTATGGGGCGACCGACGGCCAGACACCAACTCCGGAGATCGTAGCGGTGGATCCTGACCTCGATCTTGCCGCGTTGCGGCTCACTTACACTCATCCCGTACCATATTTATCCTTGGCGAAGGAGACACCGGAAGACGGAATGGCCGCCGTGACCATCGGATATCCCCGCTTGCCGGATGTGCTTCAGATGGGGTTAACGATCCATCCGACGGTGTTTCCCGTGACGGTGAGCGGAGAAGCGATGGGGCAATCCCGCATCGCCCACCGGCCCCTGCCCTTTCTTCACATCACCGGGCTCATGAATGCGGGAAGCAGTGGCGGTCCGCTCGTCTCGGCCGCGTCCGGGCATGTTCTCGGACTCGTCGTGCATACCGTTCCATATCTGGAAACAGCCAAGAATGTGCAGGGTGAGTCGATCGGACGCGTCATGTTACGAGCAGGCTTGAGTTATTGCATTCCATCGGCCAGAATTCGCGAATGGCTTGGCGCCGATTATTTCCCGGGGGACGGGCCGGATAAGCCAACCGGTCAAACACAACGCACTATGCCGAAGCCGACCGCGTCCGCCGGATTCGTGACGACCGCCCATTTGCTACAACTGATGACCGACGTCATTCGGAAGGATTCCGACCTCCTGGATATGGCGATCCGGCACTATGAGTCGGCATTACTGCTCGAATCCAATCGGCCGGATATTTTGCATGACCTTGGACGAGCATTGGCTTCGAAGGGCAACGTCGATGATGCATGGGAGAGGTATGAACTGGCTTTGGAGCTCATGCCCGACGATCTGAGACTCTTGACTGACGCCGGCGATCTTCAGCAGCAGCAGCGACGATTTGACAAGGCGGAAACGTTCTACCGAAAGGCCTTGCAGCAAGATCCTTGTTATTCAAGAGCCCTGCTCGGCCTCGGGAGTACAATGTCCGAACAGGGTGATAGTCGAGAGGCCAGGAGAGTGTTTCAGGTCGCCGCCCATTGTCCGTCTTCTTCCTCACTCGCGGCCTACCAACTCGGCATTGAACTCGAACGGCGCGGGGAGTTGACCGGGGCATTGGCCGTGTGGGAACGCGCGCTGAGTCAACTGTCCAATGGAATTCCGGCCGAAGAGGGTCTCATTACTCGCATACGTCATCGCGCAAGCCAACTGAGAAATCGCCTCCAGGCGCCACCCGCGCAGGCCGCCGATGATTTCAACTTGAGCCTGGCTGGGGCCCGCGCATCAGGGACACACCAAACAGTCAGCAGCACCACCAGCCCGAGCGATCATATCAAATAGGACATGGGCCCGATGGGATGGTTTGCGGAGCGTGGGAACATCCCTATTGATGCACCACCTTCTTGAGGAAGGGTTCTTCAGGTTCGACATCCTGGTCCCTCCAGGACCTTCCGCGATCGACGCTCAATCGTCCCGATCCGTAAATGGCCACATAGAGGAGTCCGCCGATCATTGCGAGGTTCTTCATAAAGTGAATGGTCTGATTCTGATCGCCGAAGTTCATATGGAACATCAGAGTGGTCGGTATCATGAAGACGATGAGCGCCGCAGCACCCCATTTTGCCCACACTCCAAGCAACACCGACAATCCACCGGCCACTTCCACGAAAACAGCTCCCGCGTATAAAAATGTTGTCGCGGTCGTGATGCCCATCGCAGCCATATACTGCTGCGTCCCCTGGGGATCGGCAATCTTGTTGACACCCGACATCACAAAGATCAAACCGATCAATACCCGCCCGACGAGAGTGACATACGCCTTATCATTCATCATGTGACACCATCCCTTTTTGGCATATCGAGCCGCGATGTTATTCCGTGACCGCCCTGTTCATGCCGCGGGCTTCGACAACTCCGGCTGCCCATTGCGCCGCGCGGAGCCGGTCGCATGCGTCTGGCCGCCTGGACTTCCTTCTTGTTCTTCATGAAATCGCTCGGTCACGAATGCCGTGTCGCCGACCGTCATCGATCCCCGTGGACGGTGACGAGCATCCTTGTACTCCCCGCGTTCGATGTGGTCCAGATATTGGCCCCAGGACAGCAACGTTCCCTGACAGATATCGCGTTCCGACGGCATGGTCTGCATTTCCATATCAAGCCGCTGTATGAGTTCACGCATCAACCAATGAGGAACGTGTAAGCGGCGCCCTGGGTAAACGAAACCGAACAAAATGAGATGGCTGAACAACACGCGCCAATGACGATCGAACCTCCACAACAACCGTCCCCAATCCAACCGTTCGAATCGCGCATGCAACAGATGCGCGACGTCGGCCCCATCATAACGGTCACGCTCCATGATGAAAGCTTTCGACCAGATCATTTCTTCCACGGGCACCAGCCGGACTCGCTCGCCCAGAACCGCCGCGATCGGCGCCGCGCCGAACCATTTTTCATCGACCGCGCAAATCCCATTCCCCGACCCGAAAATAATGTCGATGACATGGTCGTTTTTGCGGGCCTTACTGATCCAATGCGGAAACCGCACCTGGGTCTCGTACCCCGCATCGGCGAGGAATCGCATGAGTCCGTCCACATCCTGCCGGAGCACGAAGACATCGAGATCCTTAGTCCGCCGAACCGCGCCCGTATAGATCTCCAGGGCAAATGCACCGCCCACCAGGAAGGGAATTCTGGACCGCTGCAAATCTTGTAATCCGAGCCGGTACAGATGTTCCGTGGATTGATCGGGCAAAACCTCGCGAGAGCTCATGTCAACTCCACCGGTCTTGGAATCGGAACCTGAAGGACCCGCACGGGTGCCTTCGCCGGTGCTGTGCGACGAAGTACAGGAAGCGCGACGTTGTACACAGGGATCCCGTCCCTGGTTCGGCCTTCCACAGTACCGTGATGGGCGTGCCCGTGAAACACCGCCCTGACACCGTAGCGGTTGATGGGTGCTTCCAATCGGCTGGTCCCTAGAAACGGGATAATTTCCGGAGCTTCCCCGAGCACGGTGTCCACGATGGGAGCATAATGAAGAAGCACCACGCGCGCCGGTGTCGTGAGTTTTGCCAGCGCCGATTCCAACTTAATGGCTTCCTCGGCCGCTTCATGCACAAACTGTTTGATCACCGTTTCACCCCACGGCTGCAGCAACCGATCGCCGAAGCCTCCGGCAAACCCCTTGACCCCGGCAAATCCCACCCCTCGCACTTCCACCGCCGTGCCATCGAGGACTCGGACGCCGCCGTTCCGCTCCAAGATGTCGGCCACGCGGTCGGCCTGCCCGCATTCGTAATCGTGGTTGCCTAATACGGCCAAAATGGGGATGCCCTTCAGAATAGAAAGGTGATCCACACACTGCAGCGCTTCTTCCGGCCTGCCGTAATCGGTAATGTCCCCGCACAGCAGAACGACATCCGACAGCTCTCCCAACTGCGTGAGCAACCTGCGCAGCTCCGCCGCTCCGGTCCGTGGCCAATGCAAATCGCCCACGGCGCCGATTCTTAACTTCGCATTGTCCGCCATAATAGTGGAGGAATCCGGCCCCCTTGGCATCGGATTTGTGACCGCGCCTCGGCCGGGCCTACTGCCCGGCCGCCTGGATTTTGAGGTTATTCGTGACGCGTTTAACGCCGTCGACCTGACCCGCAAGTTTTTCCGCGCGGGTTTTCTGCTCCGATGTCTTAACCACGCCGCTCAAGTGCACGACACCTTGCTCCGTGTCGACATCCACACGGGTGAAATTCGAGGTCCGGTCGGCTGTGAGTTTACTCTGCACCGCCGCGGTGATCGAAGGATCATTCATGGTCTGCGAAACCGTTTTCCCTGTCGTAGCTTGGCAGGCGGCAAGCAAACCGACAACCCCCAGTGCCAGGGTGAGCACGGACCTTCGCATGAGGTCCTCCATGTGATCTGTCGTCGACCTATAGAGCTGAACGTCCTGGCTCGCGGGCCACGTCTTGTGCTTGTTTGGCAAATTCTTTGGCCGAACGTCCGGCATCCTTCACGGCTTCTTGCCCCTGTTTGGCATATTCCTTAGCTGATCGCCCGGCATCTCGAATGACCTCTTCCCCCCTATCATAATATTCTCTTCCCCGCTCCACCGCGGTATCCCATGCCTCATGGCCCTTCTCCACTAGATCGTCCGTCGCGCGATTGGCGTAGTCGCGCAACAGACCGCGCAGCTCCGATCCCCGCTGAGGAGCAAACAGCAGCGCCACGCCGGCCCCGATCAAGGCTCCGGCCATAAAAGCGGACCATCCCGCGGCGTCCCCGGTTCTTTCATCGTAGTAATTTCCGTTGCGCATAATATCGCCTCCTTTGGCATTGACCTTGAATTGTGCCTACACTCGACTATCTTTAATCAGCCGTTCCGCTTCAAACCAGTGAGACCAGTCGTTGCCGTGTTCACAACCGTTCTCTTGAAACAGAATAAACGCCCGCTCCGCGATTCGGCGGTGAGTGGCCGAATCTGACTCTACCGCCCCACTACCGTTGGACATCATCCCTTGAAAAAGATTTTGTGATTCATGCCAATCCCCAACAGGGTCTTTCTCTCTCGATTCGTCCTCGTGTAGTCTCATCGGCGAGAGTGGTTGGGGAGCCTCACGTTTGCGAGATCCGGCGCTGAACTCCGGCCCGATCCGCTTCCGTACCGCCGGATCCCGCGCTTCCTTCTCGGATCTCCCGGCCGACTTTGCCGCCTTTGTTTCTTCTCCTTTTTCCGATGCTCTTTTTTTGTTTTTTTCCGATGGCATCCGCGCCATGACCCTCTCTCCTCTCGCTGGTCGGCTGCTAGTTCAGGGACATTTCTATTTCCACCCTACTGCGTGCTTTGCGCCGATAACAATTGCTTGATCGTCGTCGCAGTTCCCATGTCGGAAGCCTCGACTCGGACATGGTCACCTTCTTTGAATGCGCATTGGCCGACCAAGAATCCGGAGCCGCGGGCCACATCCTCATTGGCACGCGGATCCGTGGAACCCATCGTCGTTTTGTTTTGAGACGGATCACGTGAAGGGGGCGCGGTCGCATGCTGCTGTAAATCTTGTCGATCGGTCTGCTCGGTTTGCCGAGATTGGCCTTTTTGTTCACGAGATTGCTGTTGCATATATGGTGTTGGAGGAACTTCCGCACGTTCCCGAACTCCTTCCTGCCCTGATGATACTTTGGCCTGATCGCCGGAGGGACAGACCTTGTTCGTGTCGGTGGTGACACGAATGCGTACATTCTGCCCGCGGTCTCCTTCGATTGTGTATTCTTCGCCCTGTATCTTTTTGATGGAACCGACAATTATTTCAGGCCCGGCGAGGATCGGTGACGACGACGCCCCTTCAACGCCCAGCCCTTGTTGGCCCATTTGCTGACTCGTTTCGCCCTTCGAAACGCCTTGTTTGCCTTCTGCGCCTATCGCGATCCCATGCCCTGAGACAATGGTGATGCCGACACACATGAATGCGAGGATTCTATGTCCTTCTTTCACTTTAGCTTTGATTCTTATCGGTTCCATGACCTTTATCTCCTCCTTGCACACATTCCTGCGCCTACGCAATCCTTAATCGGAAGACCGTGGGTCACGGCAATTCAGGATGCGCGCCCCACGCGGAAGCACTCGGCGTCTTGTTCTCCGATGAATGTAGTAGACGTGGTGATCAGTTGTGAACGCCCAACAACCTGGGGCCAGCCGTCGCACAAATACGAGGCCGTCCTCCACATGTGACGCGCCTTTCGCGTGACTCGATTCCAAGGCATACATGTCATTCACCATGTTTCACCTTAACCGACGTGCCATCGATCATTAACTAGGAGACCGCCTAGGTTTGCGCATTTCGGCATGCACAGGGATGCACCGAGTGAGCCCTCGGGGGTATCCATGTCATGATGAAAGATATGTGAGTCCTTACGATGAAAGATGACGGGACCGTACTTCCATTGCTTTTACTGATGTCCGCAATGCTCTCGGCCTGCCAAAGCTTACCGGGATTCTCACGCAGCGGCGAAGTGAAAGATATCGTAATCAGAGATCGGTTGTCGGCCACTGCCATTCAGATCGATGCGGGAGATGAAATCCGTTGGACGAACAAGACGATGACACCGGTGCGAATTACTTTTTTAGACTATGTATTGGACAAGTTATCGTGCCGCAGTAACTTTGGCGGACACTTTTATAGCGGAGCGGACACCGATCTCCAACCAAACGAGAGCTCCAGCCTGTGTTTTTACAAACCCGGGACGATCCGCTATATCGTCCATATGGAGCTTCGCAACGGAAATATCGCCGAATCCGGGCAGGTTCAGGTAAGAACGCTTTCAGAGCGTCCATTCGCGCAGGACGAATCCGCCGCCGTTGCACCATCTATTGATACGGATTGATACGGAAAGTATTATCGTGCTTCGACACACTGAACAGGATGGTCGATAACGGCACAGGAGGTCTCTGTGAAGCTGTTGAGCGTCATCGTGTGTCTGGTGTTCATTTATAGGCGAGCATGACAGTAATCGGTGGCATCACGCCTCTCTTCTAACGACACGATCATGCGATTCTCTTCCTGCATTATGCTGGCACTGCTGCTCACAGGGTGTAGTGACAATCGTGCCGACTCAGGCAACACACGTGCTCCTGATGCCAGACCGCAAGCAGGTATTGTCCATCTGACCACCGAGGAAATACAGAGTGGAGAAATCGTCGTCCGCTCGGTAACCAGTGGCGATTTCAGGGTGCATCGTGAGTTTCCCGCAACCGTGACCCCCAATCATCATGCCACGGCTCAGATCACCGCTCTCGTCAGAGGACGCGTCGTTGATGTATTCGCCGATTTCGGGCAGGAAGTAAAAGGGGGAGATGTGCTGGCCATGCTGTATAGCGGCGAGCTTGGCATGGCGCAGTCGTCGTATTTGAAGTCCGGCGCGAGACTGTACGTGACGGAACAAGCGTTTGAGCGGGCTCAAACGCTTTTGGAAGAAAAAGTCATTGCTCTGGCGGAACTCCAGCGTCGCAAAGGGGAAATGTTGAGCGCACGAGCCGAACGCCGGGAAGCGCAAGACCGTCTTCGTCTCCTCGGCATGACCGACGATCAGATCGATCAGCTTGATCGAGATCAAAAAATCCGCTCGAATATCCCGATCACCGCGCCTTTCGGCGGCCGCATCATCTTCCGCAATTTGACCAAAGGCGAAGTCGTGGAGGTGACACATCATCTGTTTACCATCGCCGATCTCTCGAAAGTCTGGGTATTGGCGAACATTCCCGAAAAAGATATTCCTTTCATTCGCCATTCCGAACGAACCGACGGGGAGCGCTACGTCGAAGTGCGGCTCAATGCCTATCCGAATGAGGTATTGCGCGGCAAGGTGACGTACGTCGGCGATGTCCTCGACGTGGCCACCCGGACGATGAATCTCCGCATCGAACTGCCGAATCCGGATCACATGTTGAAGCCCGAGATGTACGCGACTGTTCGAGTGTACTCCACACCGACGCGCGACGTGTTGGCGGTGCCGGAGAACGCGGTTCAACGCGACCGGGACAGACACTTCGTGTTCGTTCAACTCGATTCACACAGGTTCGAAGCTCGTGATGTCAGATTGGGCGATTCCAACGGGAAACAAGTCACGATTGTCGAGGGTCTTCGTGAAGGAGAGCAGATCGTAACGAGCGGCGGGTTCATCCTGAAGTCGGAATTAATGGGCGATCAGCTATAATTCATGCTCATTCCTCTGCTCACATTCTTCCTCCGACAACGAGTGCTCATTCTCATCTTCACGGCGGGCCTCTCTGCCGGTGGTCTGTACGCATTCAAGACCATTCCAATCGACGCCTTTCCGGACGTGACGACTATTCTGATACAAGTCGTCACCAAAGCGGAGGGGCTATCACCCGCGGAAATTGAGCGCTTCGTCACCTTTCCGATTGAATTGCAACTGCGCGGCGCTCCCGGCCTGACGGACATTCGGTCGTTTTCCAAAGTGGGAGCATCCATCATCACGGTCGTCTTCCGGGACGACATTGATATTTATTTGGCGCGTCAGATCGTCCTGGAGCGGGTTCTCGAGGTTCAAGATTTGCTGCCGCCCGGCGCCACATCTCAACTTGTGCCCAACTATACCGGCCTGGGAGAGGTCTATCAATTTTATCTGGATGGACCGCACGATAACGAATCGGGGTACCAGCCGACCATCGAAGAATTAACCGAACGGCGAACGTTGGTGGATTGGGTCATCCGTCCTTTGCTCAAAGGGCTGCCGGACGTCGTAGATGTCAACTCGATGGGCGGCTACGTGAAACAGTACCAGATCATCGTCGATCCGGGTCTGCTTCGAAAGTATGACCTCGCTCTTCACGATGTTTTTGACGCCGCGAAAAAAAACAACGCCAATGCCGGAGGGAATATTCTCGAAAAGGACGAAGAAAAGTATATCGTTCGCGGCATCGGACTGATTCGCACCCTTGAAGACATCGGCAACATCATCTTGCGGGAGGTTCACGGCACGCCGGTATACGTGCGCGATGTCGCCGAGGTGCGATTCGGTCATGCCGTGCGACATGGCGCAACAGTCCTGAACGGCTCTCGGGAGGTGGTGAGCGGCCTTGTTCTCATGCTCCGGGGCGGCAATGCGCGGGAGGTGGTCCAAGCGGTCAAGGATAAAATCGATGAAATCCACGACAAGCATATTCTGCCCGGCGGCCTTCGCATCGTACCGTTTTACGACCGTATGGAATTGATCAATGCCGCCTTGCATACCGTGTACAAGGCGCTCATTGAAGGGATCATCTTTGTCGTGATCGTCCTGTACCTGTACTTGGGCAATATTCGTGGCGCGCTGGCCGTCACGATTGTCCTCATCGTGGTGCCGCTCGGCACCTTTATCGTCATGCGTTACTATGATTTGTCGGCCAATTTGATGTCGCTTGGAGGCATGGTCATTTCCTTGGCTATGATCACGGACGCCGCCATCATTCAGGTCGAAAATGTCTCTCGACACCTGTCGGAGGCCTCGGAAGAAGCCCGTCGATCCATTCAAGGCCGCGTTCCAATCGTCACGAAAGGCGTGGCGGAGGTTCTCGGTCCAAGCCTGTTCGGGGAATTAATCATTGCGTTGACCTTTCTGCCGATTCTGGGGCTCGTGGGCATGGAAGGCAAAATGTTCGGCCCTCTGGCTCTCACCATCATGATGGCGCTGTTCGTATCTCTGTTGTTGTCGTTCACGTTATCACCGGTGCTGTGTCTCTTGCTTTTACGGGGCGACTCAGACAGCGACCCTTTTTTGGTGCGATGGACTAAAAAAGGGTATCGCCCCATGTTGGAATGGGCATTCGCGCATCGACCCCTTCTGCTCATCATCGCCGGACTCATGTTGGCCGGCAGTCTGGCCCTCTTCCCCTTTCTCGGCGGAGAATTCATCCCGACCCTCAATGAGGTCGCCATTACTCCTCAAACCATCCGCCATCCCAGCATCTCTCTGGAAGAGTCCATACAAATCGAAAAGGACATGCAGCGGGCCGTTCTGGAATTTCCTGAAGTCACCAAAGTGGTCTCAAAAATCGGCCGCTCCGAGATCGGCAACGATCCACAGGAACCGAACGCGAGCGATCCGGTCGTCTTGCTCAAACCAATGGACGAAT
>NZ_JBLYIG010000630.1:0-8417 GCF_049222245.1 Nitrospira sp. BLG_2
GGCGTCGTTTCGATAATCTGTCCGAACGGATCGATAAACCCGGAAATCCCCGTGTTGGCCGCCCGCACGAAAGCCAAATGATTTTCCACTGAGCGAAAGACGACCATGGCAAAGTGCTGGGCGGGGGCCGAGGACGGTCCAAACCATCCGTCATTCGTGATCGTTACCAGAAATTCCGCGCCGTTCTCGGCGAACCGACGGACCAAATTCGGGAAGATCACCTCGTAGCAAATTGCTACCCCGAATTTGACGGATCTGGAACCAGCCGAGCGTTCTTTGCTCCATGATTTAGGGCTGAACGAAAGAGTCGTCGACCCGGGTCCTGCCTCGAAATCGCCGATTCCCTCGACGAGTTTGTCGAGGAAAAACAAAAGTGACGATTTGAGGGGGATGTACTCTCCAAACGGCACGAGATGGTGCTTATCATAACGGCCGAGGACAGTGCCGTCCCTTCCCAGCAGATAGGCGCTATTCAAGAGGTAGGGGCGGCGATCAGGATAGAATCTTAAGGCCGGGCTGCCGAGGAGGATCGGTGCTTGCGCACGCTCCGCCCAAGCGATCAGCTGCAGCTGATACTCTTTCTCCCGCTCGAGAACAAACGGCGTGGCTGCTTCGGGCCAGACGACCAAGTCGGTACCGGTTCCAAGCTTGGCCGTCAGGCGGTCGAATCTCCGCATCGTCTCGTCGCGGAATGACGCATCCCACTTCACGGATTGATCGATATTCGGTTGAACGATACCGACGGTAATGGAGGTTCTTGGGTTTTTCACATCTCTATCGCTCAGGACCGCCGAACTGTAGAACCACGACAGCAGCATGCAGACTGCCGCAGTCGTGAGGAGTTCCCACGGTAGCTTGACGGGGTGAAATCCTCGAAAGAACGGCATGATCCACAAGAATAACTCGGCGAAAGCCACGTTCACCAGGACGATGAGGAAGGAAATGCCGTACACACCCGTGTGGTCCGCCACCTGAATCAAGTCCAGTTCGCGATATTGCGAATAGCCGAGGAGGCACCATGGAAGGCCGGAGAGCAGGTGGGTGCGGAACAACTCGAGTGCGACCCAGAAGCAGGGAGCAAGGAAAATTCCATAGCGCGGGATGAGCTCACGCAACCAGACGACGGCAAGACTATAGAGCCCGACATAAAGTCCAAGATAGGCGGTCAGCAGCAACAAAATTGCGTAACTCACGGGTTCGGGAACCTTCCCATAGGTCGTCATGGCGGTGACGACCCAGGCCATGATGCCGGTGAATCCGATAAGCCCGCTCAGCCAGCCGATCCAAAAGGCCCGCTGTCGGGAACATTGATCGAGGGCGAGATGGAGGGGAATGAGGACGATCCAGGCGAGCAGTCCCAAATCGAACTTCGGAAAGCAGAGAGGTAACAGCAGTCCGCTCGCGCAGGCAAAGAGTATCTGACGCGAAGGGGCTCGGTCCATCGTGTCGTACCTTATCGAAAGGTTCTACGACTTGCAAGAGAACGCTTGAACAATCAGCGACTTGGAGACTGACCGCGTGCTTTTCCCCGGTGAAAAAGGTATTCTACATTCTATGGATAGACGTCGGCACCCATTGAATTCCGGCTCAAGTAAAGGGGCCTTGCTACACTGGACGGTCGATCGCACGTTTGGGTTCGGTTTGTCGATGTACTGCGGCCGGAGTTGGATGAATTGGAGCCGCAGGATCGATGAAGCGTCGCACTTGATGAAGGGAGAGAGGCATGAAATCCATCGATACTCGGTCTGACGTACAGGCCGACGACCCGCGCAACTGGATGGGAGGGGAAGCGACCGTCGGTTGCCAAGCGCGTCGATATATTCGCCGCAAAGCAGGGCACCCGACCTCGTTTCTCGGTGTGATCCTCGGATTGACCTTCGTCGGCGGCCTCGCCCTGGGCAGTTCCTTCGGCCTGCTCTGTCGATCAAAGAGCAAGTAATTTGCCCACATGAAATTTAAGGTGCTTTCTGGATTGAGTTCCGCCATCGACAGGGAGTTTAAGCCCAACACAACACATGTTGTAATCGAACGGCTTTCAATAACGGGCAGTCAAGCCTGACCGGCGAGACAAACCACTAAATGAGGTTCAAGCACTAAGCCGGAAAGGTAATGAGATCGCAATGTCTGGCGATATGCGCGAAGTCCTGATCGGCCGTCAGAAGTGGGAAACCGTGCTGGCAACAGGTTGCGGCTATCAGAAAATCGACAGGCCCGGCGTTGACACCCTTCGCACGACAAGTCGCGCGAAGTCGGGCAGCTGCTATATAGGTCGAACGAGTCAGCTCAAGAAGCGGGTATGGATCGAGAAGAGTCAGAAGATGATCGAATTGCTTTGCGGAACGAAGGCCATCGAGAAGTTCTTGCAGGATATTACCGGTCAGAAACAGGCCGTCTCCGGATTCAACGTGCCATCGGAAAGCTCGGATGTGAGGGTGATCCTCCTCGACCCGAGGTCGTCGCAAGACCAGCGACCACACTGAAGTATCAACGACAAGGTTCACGGTCGCGGCGGTCTTTCTTGTAGTTCCATCCCTCACGAAACTCTATCGTCCCGAGGGCCTTAAGAATGTCCCGCTGCCGCCGACGCTGGATGAATTCAGTCAATGCCTGCGTGACCGTTTCCTTTTTAGTCCGAAGCTTTCCGATGCGTCGAGCTCGCTCCAACAAGGCGTCATCAATGGCCAGATTGGTCGCCATGCATCCTCCATGTGTAACGGTTACACATAAGAGTACGCCACGGCCGATAGACTGTCAAACCTAGCGGTTCTATGAAGTGGTGTATCCTCCATCTGATGGTCGGATTTACATCCTTAAGGCCTGATTTTGAATTCCCTGTTCAAGCTGCCGTCACAACCGACTGGATTAGCCTTGAGGTCGCACATTTCTTTTGGCCAACAACGTTCTGATCTTTGGTGACCGGCCCTGCTACGATCCATGGTGATTATGGCGTCACATTGACCCTGCCATCGGACCTCAAAGAGGTATAGAATGCAATCATGTTGCCTCTTATGAGATTGTCAGTTTGGTGTGTCCGACTCGTTGCCAGATCTGCGATGCCGATCCTGGTCGGCCCCTTCCTGATCGCACTACCCGTATCCAGCGAATCGGCGCAGCCTGACCAAGATCAGGGAACTTGGCACACAGCGGCTCCTACACCGATGAAGCGGACGGAAGTGGCTGCGGCAATGGTGGATGAGAAGATCTACGTCGTCGGAGGGTTTGAGAAGCCTGGCTTGGGCAATATACTGAATTTCGCGATCACGCCAGCCGTTGAAGTTTATGATCCCACGACCGACCGTTGGACTTCAAAAGCACCGTTGCCGGTCGGTTTGCACCATGTCGGCAGCGGGGTGGCAGGCGGGCGATTGTATATCATCGGGGGATACAGCAAGTCCGGTTTAAGTGTCTGGAACCCGGTAGCAACGGTGTATGCGTACGATCCGGCTACGGATAGCTGGACTGAGCACGCATCGATGCCGACTGCGCGCGGTGCCTTGTCCGTGACGGAGCACGAAGGAATGCTCTATGCCATCGGAGGCTATGATCGGAAATCCAACAACGCACAGGTCGAGGTGTATGATCCCGCGCGAAATCAGTGGACGAGCGTTGCATCTCTGCCGACGCCTCGCGATCACCTTGCCACTGCAACGGCTGCCGGAAAGATTTATGCGATCGGCGGACGTTTAGACGGCGATTATTCTCGGAATCTCCCTATTGTGGAAATGTATGATCCCGTCACTAATCAATGGAGCCGGGTTGCGGATCTTCCGACTGCGCGGAGCGGTATCACGGCCGCAGTGGTAGAAGGGAAGATCTACGTATTCGGCGGCGAAGGGGCCGCCGGTACATTCAATGAGAACGAAGCTTATGACCCGGCGCGTGATACGTGGCAACGTATGGCTCCAATGCCGGCTGCTCGTCATGGTCTCGGGTCAGCAGTATGGCAGAAGCACATTTACGTCATCGGCGGCGGACCGACTCCCGGAGGCTCCTTCAGCGATCTGAACGAAGTTTTTACTCCGCCAAAAAGCAATGGAAAAGCCGACTGACTCTATTCTTTCGAATCTTTATCGACCCGCGGAACCACGCACTCCAATCGACCTGGCCTCACGACATTTGATCGAATTTGGGTATTACGTATTGGCTCGTCCAGGGACTAACACGTCAGCCGTGGCGTGCTAGAGCACAGTGCACAAGCACGCCACTTGCTCCAAGGCCGACAGAACTCTCCTCAATCTGCACCGCAAGCGTCGAACAAAGACGAGTATGTCAGTGGGAATTTATGAGAGTGGCGCCACCGATGAGGAGAAAGTAACCGGTATTATAGAAGACATGCAGAGCAATGGAGGGATACACAGATCCAAAGCGATCTCGTACGAATCCGAAACAGAGAGAAGGAACGAACACGAGCAAGGACCACGAAATGGAATGGTTGGCCAGATGGACCATTGAGAATAAGAAAGATGTCAGTAAATTGGAGGTGGATAGACCAAACCAGGTCTTCCGCCTCGCCATGGATTGCTGCAAATGGCCCTGGACGATGCCACGGAAGAACAATTCTTCGAACAGTGGCTGCCATAGGGTGACGGAGAGAAAAGCCGGTGACCATATTGCATGCTGAGGCAGCGGCTGAAATGCAAAAAGCCATATCATGCTAAGCCATGCCATGGGACCAGAGGCTAACAAGAAGAGAAAGACTGAATCTCGATGAAAGGGACGATGGCATTGAAGACCCAGTAATGTCAGTGCCTGCGATGAGCGGCTTAGTATAGGGAATACTCCAGGGCAAACACCCTTGGCACCGATCGTACGGTCGAGGTTCAGCTTCCGCTGTGACCGCACTTCTTGCGTTTCGAACCCCAGTTTCACCTGCGTCTTGCCCTCCACAACAAGACAACCAAAGACATAAGGAGCATGCTAGGTAACAATATATCTCCCGTTGCTCCAGGGGCGAGAGTGCAGCCACCTCCGACATTATCGCCGGGAACTGCCGGTGGTGGCGCGATGTTGAAGGTTGCGGTCACCGTCGCATTGTCAGTGAGCGAGCAGGGACCGGTTCCGCTACAATCTCCACGCCACCCTGCGAAGACGGACCCAGGATCGGGCGCTGCGGTGAGGTTTACAGCGCTGCCTTGAGGAAACTGTCCATTGCATGTCGCTCCACAGTCAATTCCGGAAGAATTGGACGTCACCGTGCCGGTGCCGGCACCTGTTTTATCGACGGTGACGGTGAAATTCATCACGACACTGGCCAACGCGGCCCGGGCATTGATGCGCCCACCGGTCGATACCTTTTCCCTCAAAGAAGCCTTCCGATCCACTGTGTTGAGGATTGCGTTCCTGAGTTGGGATACGGTGAGATTGGGATCAACCGAGAGCAACAAGCCGGCGAGTCCCGCCACATGCGGAGCGGCCATCGAGGTACCCTGAAGAAACTGGTAGTCCGTCGTTCCGGACGGCTGACCCGCCACACAGGCGACGCGGACGTCGTCTACATACGCGCCGTCGAAAACCAGACTCTCATCCGATATGAATCGAAAGCGAAACCGTGAACCTGCCACACCGTCCGCGACGTCCCCCCAGGTGAAAGGGACAAATTGAGCGTTGCTACTATCTGTGACTCCACGAATGGGTTGCCAACTGGTTCCGCTGTTTTTTGATGTTTCTACAAGAAGTCTGTCCATATCTTGCTCAGTTTGCAGGCGAACGCGGCTGTCAAGCCGGCATCCCCGCTGTCCTTCCGTAGTGAACACTGGTCCCATCGCGAATGAATCCGTGTTGTTTTGATAGTTTCCGTCCGGACTATCGGACAGACTGTTCGGCTGGCTGAATGATGAGGAGTTGGTGAATCCCCACGTAGAATGACTTCCTCCGAAGACATATCCGAGGCCCGTCGGGTTGGAGTCAAAATTATGGAAGAGCACATTTGTGACATTCGACGTGGGTTTCGTGCTGTTGATCCTGACTCCCGGCGCGGCTACTTGGACGGAAGTGGAGCCGAAATTAGAGAAGTTCGCCAATTCATCATTTTCGTCCGTGGCCGCAACCGCAACCACGTTTGCCAGCGCGGCCTTCGGTTGCCCGTTGCACACTGAAGGAGCGCTAAAATTAGCCGGAAAGCTGGGTATGTTGTCGTTATCATCGCCGATCCCATCATTTCCACCGTTGCCTGCCGCGGCAACAAAAAGTGCGCCTGCTGTATTGGCGGCACTCACCGTATCATAGAAAGCCAGGCTACAATCAGGTCCGGCAAAGCTGGCGTTGATTACACGTGCGCCATTGGCGACTGCATAGCGGATCGCGCCGACAAGGGCGGCGGTGGATATGGATCGATCCACTCCTCCGGCTTTCAGGGCCATCAACTTCGCGGTCCACATGACTCCTGTTACCCCAGTTCCATTGTTCCCGGCTCCAGCGATGATTCCCCCGACATGAGTGCCATGTCCCGGATTACCGCCGGGATTGAGACCGACCGGGTCCATCGGGTTACTGTCGTTCATATGGAAATCCCATCCATGCACATCATCGATCAATCCGTTTCCATCGTCATCAACACCATTCCCGGGGATTTCTCCCGGATTCGTCCAGATATTGGGGGCGAGATCCGGATGGTCATAAGCCATGCCTGAGTCAATGACCGCGACAATCACGTTTGGACTTCCCGTGCTGATATCCCAGGCTTCCGGCGCATCAATGTCGGCATCCGGCCTTCCTGCTGTTCCATTCACGGCTTGACCGGTGTTATGGAGACCCCATAACGAGCCGAAGCGCGCATCGTTGGGAATGGTTCTGAGCCAGTAGAGGTAGTTTGGTTCGGCATACTCGACGGCAGGATTACTTCGGTACTTCGATACCGCTTCCTCTACCGACAAGGCACCTTCCAACTTGTACTGGTGAATCACCCTGGCGTTCACAGGCAGCACGCTGATTTCTTTAGCACCCGCGACCGCATTCAGGGACTGGATTCCTGAGGAGGACGCATCATCCTTGAACTTGACGAGCACCTCTCCCGGTACATACCGGGCTGGGTGAAGCACGTCTCGTGACAGCACTGTCATTCCGCCGGATGCTTGTTTTTGCTCCGCATGAACCAAGCGATCTTCCGGTATGAGCCCCGATACTGCGGCCACGACGGTTGAGATTCTCAAGATGGTCCCGCCCACACTGAGCGCGATTCCCATCGCACTACTTCTGCGTTTCGTACCGATAATCAGGCTCTGCATACTCAATCTCCTGATATGAAGCCAGTTGGGTGATCGCGGCTTCAACCGACCGATCGTCCAAAACCCTGGCGTGATAGAGGCGCCCACGTTGGAGTTCGGCGATCACGCCGATCCGGTTATCCTTCAAGATGGACGCGATCCTCTCTTGTGAAATCCCGTCCTTAAACTTGACCAACATTTCATGCGGGATGAATCGTGATGCCGGGGATTTCACAGATCGTTCGAAGGTATGCGCCGTCGTCGCATTCTGGTTCCTTGCATCACAGGATGTAGAGAACCAGATAGCCGGCACACACATCATGATTGTGACTAGTTGTGTCATCCGATGAAATAACGAGGGCAAATAAATGATCGCTTTCCCTTTCTGAAATTAGGCAGCTCGTTACATATCTGCCGGGATTCTCAGTAACTTGTTTGACGGTAGATTAAGCCGGTCATGTACACGAGAGTGTTGCTCTTCCAACGATCAGTCTTTGCTCGCAGGGGGCCGTTCAACCTTTTGATGTACCCACGTGGCGGCCGTGGCCGCGGTGGAGACGAAGGCTTGACCGAAGCCAAGCACGAAGTGGGCGTCTTCAAGCCGCAATTCCCAAAGAGCAAAATCACCAAAACCAAACATCATCTCGGCTTGAGGAAACCGTGACAGGTATCGCTCCTTGCATTCGCCATACGACGGGGCATGGGGTGAAAGCGGCGCCGCTTGACCCATCAGATTTATTCTTCTTAGCGCGAGAGGATTTTTTTCAGGTCCGTCGGGTTCGGCGATAAACAACGATACCTGTGGATCAGCCAGCAGATGCCGCGTATGGAGCGCCAGTCGGCTGAGGTGCACATATGCGTTGGTCCAGTCCGATCCAAACACATAGGACACGTGCGATCCAAATGGTCGTCCATTTCGCATCGTGAGCAGCACGGCTGTACGGACCTCCCGCGCCAGTGCCGACCATGCCTGTTGTACATCCTGACTCGTGAGTGCCTCAGCCATTGACGCATGTCTTCCGAAGGTTGCAGCAAGGGAGTACCCTGCATGGTACGATTCCAAACGTCAAGAGGAATGTCCCCAGGGTTTTGTCAACAAAATGAAGCCCGACACATTAGTTTTCTTGACTGATTCATAGCTGAAGCCTATCGTACTTAGGTGGGAGGAGTTAACGCCCCGAGGGAATATGGTTCAACAGGGGATCGAGCGTGAGG
>NZ_JBLYIG010000631.1:0-4703 GCF_049222245.1 Nitrospira sp. BLG_2
ATGCCAGATTTGATGGGGATGAAGAACATTTTGGTGCTCAATGACGAGGCCCACCACTGCTACCGTGAAAAGCCAGGAGCGAAGGCCGACGACGAGGCCCTCAAAGGAGACGAGAAGAAAGAAGCAGAAAAGAACAACGAAGCCGCTCGCTTGTGGATCTCCGGCCTCGAAACGGTCACGCACAAACTCGGGGTCGCCCAGATCATCGACTTATCGGCCACACCATTCTTCCTGCGCGGCTCAGGCTATGCGGAGGGGACGCTGTTCCCTTGGACTATGAGCGACTTCTCACTCATGGATGCAATCGAATGCGGGATTGTGAAGCTGCCTCGTGTGCCCATCACGGATAACATTCCGAACAACGACATGCCGATGTTCCGCAACCTCTGGGAGCACATCAGGGCCAAGATGCCGAAGAAAGGTCGTGGCAAGGCGGGGAGCCTAGATCCTCTTGACCTGCCGACGCAATTGCAGACGGCGCTCGAAGCACTGTATGGCCACTATGAGAAGACATATGCGCTCTGGGCCGAGACAAAGGTCCCGGTGCCTCCGTGTTTCATCATCGTCTGTAACAACACCTCCACGTCCAAGTTGGTGTACGACTATATCTCTGGCTTTCAGCGGGAGAATGAAGACGGGTCCAGCAGGTTGATGTTCGGGCGACTCCCACTGTTCCAAAACCACGATGAACACGGCAATCCTCTCCCTCGTCCCAGAACCTTGTTGATTGATAGCGAGCAATTGGAGTCCGGCGAAGGGTTGGATGACAACTTCCGCAGCATGGCGGCCGACGAAATTGAACGTTTCCGTCGCGAGATCGTGGAGCGAACCGGCGATCAACGACAAGCTGAAGGATTGACGGACCAAGACCTGCTTCGGGAAGTGATGAACACGGTCGGCAAGCGAGACCGCCTGGGAGCTGATATACGGTGTGTAGTGTCGGTGTCTATGCTGACCGAAGGATGGGATGCGAATACGGTCACGCATGTGCTCGGCGTCCGAGCGTTTGGAACGCAGCTCTTGTGCGAACAGGTCATCGGACGCGCATTGCGACGCCAGTCCTATGAGTTGAATGACGACAACCAATTCAATGTCGAGTATGCGGATGTCCTCGGCATTCCCTTTGACTTCAATGCCAAGCCGGTCATCGCACCGCCTCAACCGCCGCGCGAGACCATTCAAGTCAAGGCCGTCCGTCCCGATCGTGATTCACTCGAAATCACCTTCCCCCGCGTTGAGGGATATCATGTGGAGCTGCCGGAGGAACGGTTGACCGCGAGGTTCAATGAAGACTCGATTCTTGAACTCACACCCGATTTGGTCGGGGCTACGGAAACCCGTAATTCAGGAATCATCGGCGAGAGCGTGGACCTGAATCTCATCCATACCGGAGACGTGCGCCCGTCTCAGGTTGTATACGAACTGACCTCGCATTTTCTGATGACACGCTGGCGGGATGCCAATGGTGATCCGCGGTTGCATCTGTTCGGTCAGCTGAAACGCGTGGTCAAGCAGTGGCTCGACCAGAAATGCTTGGTCTGCAAGGGAGGGACCTATCCGGCGCAGCTCAAGTACAAGATGTTGGCCGAGATGGCTTGTCAAAAGATCATGGCGGGCATCACGCGAGAGTTCATGGGGAAGAAGCCGATTAAGGCGGTGCTTGATGCCTACAATCCCACGGGGTCAACAAGGCATGTGAAATTCAATACCTCCAAACCCAGCCGTTGGGAGACAGACGCCCGCCGTTGTCATATCAATTGGGTCATCCTCGACAGTGACTGGGAGGCGGAATTCTGTCGAGTGGCTGAAGCCCATCCGAAAGTCAGGGCCTATGTAAAAAACCACAATCTTGGTCTGGAAGTGCCGTACCGGTATGGCTCAGAGACGCGGAGGTATCTCCCGGACTTCATTGTCCTGGTGGAGGATACTCATGGAGACCAAGACCTGCTCCATCTCATTGTGGAGATCAAAGGCTACCGACGCGAGGATGCCAAGGAAAAGAAGGCCACCATGGACACCTACTGGGTGCCGGGGGTGAATAACCTTGGCATCTTCGGTCGGTGGGCGTTTGCCGAGTTCACCGAGGTGTATCAGATCGAGACCGACTTGAAGGCCAAGGTGGAGAGCGAGTTTAACCAGATGATTGAAAGGACTGTCTATGAACACTGAGCTTGTTCATACATTGACCGCTACCTTCGAATCACATGCCCAGCAGGCCGAAAATGGAGTCGAATTTTGGCTCGCCCGAGACCTTCAGCACCTTCTTGGTTATACGGAGTGGCGTAATTTTACCGCCGTCGTGAGCAAGGCAAAAACTGCCTGCGAGGTTTCGAAGCATGCGATCGCCGACCATTTTGTTGACGTTAACAAAATGGTTGATCTCGGTTCGGGCAGCCAGCGCGAGGTGGATGACATCATGCTTACTCGCTACGCCTGTTATCTGATCGCACAGAACGGAGATCCACGAAAACAGGAAATTGCCTTTGCGCAGACCTACTTTGCCGTCCAGACTCGGCGTGCGGAACTGATCGAGCAACGTCTGTTGGAGGCAGAACGTGTGTCTGCCAGAAAAAAGCTCACCGAAACGGAAAAGGATCTTTCCCACGTCATTTATGAACAGACCGGCGGAAATCAGAACTTTGGACTGATTCGAAGCAAGGGCGATCAGGCTTTGTTCGGAAAATCAACTCAGCATATGAAGTCGCATTGGAAAGTACCGGATAATCGCCCTCTGGCTGACTTTGCTCCTACGATCATCCTCAAGGCTAAAGACTTCGCGACTGAAATCACCATCTTCAATGCCAAGCAACACAGGATGACGTCAGAGGGTCAGATCTCCAGCGAGCACATCACTAACAATCAGGCTGTCAGGCAGACCCTGCTCGAACGCGGTATTCGACCTGAGAGTTTACCTGCCGCTGAAGATGTCAAAAAGGTGGAACGCCGCATAGTGTCTGAAAGCAAAAAGTCTCTGAAAAATCCAGACGCGCTGGATTCGTAATCCAGGCATCCATCATGGCTAAAAAACAATCCACCACCAAGACAGTTGAAGCCCTCAAGCACGACGAAGCCAAACGGAAAAACATCCCCACGGCGGAATATCAGTCTGTCTTGCAAAAAGAAGAACAAAGCCCGGTCCGTGTCGCCTATGAACGCCGCAATCGTGACCTTGATCCGCAACTGGTCTGGCGTGGGAAGGATGAACAGGACTGGAGTGATCTCGTTGTTCATGCTCCGCCTCTCTATATCCAGGAGAAGGTCCATCCGAAGGCGCTGATTGATGATCTGCTGCGAGAGACGAAGGAACGCGAGCACGAAGCCGGCCTGCTCACACCGGATCTCTTTGCCGACTTCAACGGCATTCCCAAAGGAATCGACAAGACCGAGTTCTACCAGCACGATCAGAACTGGTCGAACCGCATGATCCTTGGGGACTCACTCCAAGTTATGGCGAGTCTAGCCGAGCGTGAGGGGTTGCGGGGGAAGGTGCAATGCATCTACCTCGACCCGCCTTATGGCATCAAATTTAATAGCAACTTCCAGTGGTCCACCACCAGCCGCGATGTGAAGGACGGAAATACCGACCACATCACCCGGGAACCAGAGCAGGTGAAGGCCTTCCGCGACACCTGGCGCGATGGCATCCACAGCTACCTCACCTACCTCCGAGACCGCCTCACTGTCGCACATGATCTGCTCAGCGATTCTGGTTCCATCTTCGTCCAAATCGGCGATGAGAATGTGCATCATGTCAGGGCTCTGCTTGATGAAGTATTCGGTACTGAAAATTGTGTCAGCACGATCATCTTTGCAAAGACCTCCAGCTCAACAGGTGATTTCCTTGGCCCGACTTTCGATTCACTGCTCTGGTATGCAAAAAGGAAGGAAGTAGTCAAATATCGGAAATGTCTGATGAAGAAGGCTCCCGGTCAAAAGGGAGGAACAGGATATAGAAGTGTCCCACCTGAAAGCCCCGAACACCGCTCACTGGCAAAAGCTGAAATTGATGACCCGGTCACACTGCCGAGCAGCTCGAAGATTTACTTCAGAGATAATCTCACGAGCCAAAGCGTTGGGCGCGACAAAGGCGAAGGTGCAGCCTCATGGTTCGGTGTGAATTTTGAAGGCCAAGTAATCAAACCTTCTCTTTCTGTTCGATGGAAAACGAATGAGCAGGGATTTGATCGGCTAATAAAGGGAAACCGAGTGGAGGCGAGTTCCGGCAACAATTTAGGCTACATACGGTTTCTTGATGATTACCCAGTTTTTGAGTTAACCGACATTTGGGCGGACACACTTGGACAAAACCAGTTTGGCGGACCGAAAACTTACGTTGTCCAAACTGCCCTCTCTGCTGTTGAGCGCTGTCTTCTCATGACCACCGACCCCGGCGACCTTGTGCTCGACCCGACCTGTGGCTCCGGCACAACTGCCTATGTCGCTGAGCAATGGGGCCGCCGCTGGATCACCCTTGATACGTCGCGTGTAGCACTGGCGCTGGCCCGTGCCCGCATCATGGGCGCGCGATATCCGTTCTACCTGTTGGCCGACTCCCGGGAAGGCCAGCTCAAGGAAGCCGAAGTCACCCGAACTGCGCCGAGTTCTCAGCCGGTGCATGGAAACATTCGCCACGGGTTTGTATATGAACGCGTGCCCCATATTACTCTTAAATCGATTGCTAATAACGCGGAGATCGATGTCAT
>NZ_JBLYIG010000632.1:0-7341 GCF_049222245.1 Nitrospira sp. BLG_2
TGGTGGTTAAGGATCCTGAGCGGGGTGACTGCTTCGCGCGCGTCAAGTTGCCCGATTCCTTTCGGCGTTTGGTTCCGGTGCCCGCTCAAGAAGAATCCACCCCGAAGGAGAAAGACCTCGGAGGAATCGGGAAAGTTCAACGGTTTGCTTGGTTGGAAGAAGTGGTGGCGGATAATCTGGATCTCCTGTTTCCCGGATTGGAGATTGTAGCGTCTTATCCGTTCCGAGTTACGAGAGACGCCGATGTGACGATCGAGGCCGATGAAGCACCCGATCTGATCACGGCGGTGGAAGAACAGCTCGATCTGAGGGATTTCAATTCCGTGGTGCGTGTGGAACTGGATACGACCACGCCGGACTATATCGTAGATCTTCTCATCCGCAATTTACAGATCCCATCATACCTCGTTTACAAGGAACAGGATCCGATCGGCATGGCGGGGCTTATGGAACTCACTGCTCTTGAGCGCCCCGATCTCAAAGACGCGCCTTTTCAGCCTGGCATGCCCGCGCTGCTGAGCAAACCGGGTGGTGTGTTGGAAGCTATCAGGCAAGATGATCTCTTGCTGTACCATCCTTACGATAGTTTCACGCCGGTAGTCGAATTTGTGCGTGAAGCGGCCCACGATCCGAATGTCCTGGCAATCAAGCAGACGCTGTACCGTGTGAACCCGAAATCCCCCATTATCGATGCCTTGATGGAAGCTCGGGTCAATGGGAAGCAGGTGGCCGTGCTGGTGGAGCTCAAGGCTCGTTTCGATGAAGAAAACAACATCGAATGGGCCCGAAAGCTCGAAGATGAAGGAGTGCATGTCGTCTACGGAGTGCGCGGGCTCAAGACCCATGCAAAAGTGTGTCTCGTCGTCCGGCGCGAACCGGAGGGGATTCGACGGTACGTCCATCTCGGCACCGGCAACTATAATGTGCTGTCCAGCCGTATCTACACCGATCTGAGCTACTTCACGTGCGATCCCGCCATCGGCAGTGACGTGTCCGATTTGTTCAACGCGCTGACCGGGTACTCCCGGAAGGATGGCTACGCCAAATTGCTGGTTGCGCCGGCAGCATTGCGGCGGGAGCTGCTCAATCGGATCGATCGCGAGATTCACTGTCACCGGAAAACCGGAGATGGACATCTCGCATTCAAGATTAATGCGTTGGTCGATAAGGCACTCATTCAGGCGCTGTACCGTGCCGCACAGGCCGGCGTGAAGATTGAATTACAAGTACGCGGCATCTGTTGTTTACGGCCCGGTATCTCCGGCGTGAGCGACCGGATTACGGTGACGTCCGTGGTCGGTCGATTCCTCGAACATGCCCGGATCTATTATTTCCATAACGGGGGACAGGATGAAGTATTTCTTGGAAGCGCTGACCTCATGCCCCGCAATCTGGATCGCCGTGTGGAAATCCTCTTTCCGGTAGACCACCCCCGCTGGCGACAGATCATTGTGCAGGACATTCTCGCCGTCAGTCTTCGCGATAATGTCCAAGCCAGGCGGTTGCGTTCAGACGGGACATACGAGCGTCTTACGCCTTTGGACGGGGAACCAAGCCTTGATTCTCAGGACTGGTTTCTCAATCGCTGGAAAGCCAGATCCATGAGCTGAAGGTCCTCAAGAGCTTGTTGGGGACATCATCCTAGGACAGTTGATATATAGAAGGGCCGCAGTAACGACCGGAGAAAATCAGGGGTTGGCCGTAGGCCTCTTTCCCGCGTGCTCGGATGGAACGCCGGTCACATTCTTGAATGTAAAAGGACGGAGATGAATGCGAATGCGGGATTGCAAAAGCGAAATATGCACGGAAGGTTACGGCTGAAGAGGCTGGTCCAATAGTTTGTATCCAAGCGTCTTGACCGAGACGATCGCGTCATTGAGAAACGACACTTTCAGTTTTAACCGACGAACATGGACGTCAACGGTTCGCGTTGTCCCAAAATAGTCATAACCCCAAACTTCATTGAGGAGCACCTCCCGTGTCAGTACGCGCCCAGGGTGACGTAAGAGATGCTCCAGCAGTCCGAATTCCTTGGCCGTGAGCATCACTTCTTTATCTTGTACCGTCACTTCATGTCGCGTCAGGTCCATCTGGAGGGAACCGTACACCAAGAATGTTGGTTTTTGACCGTTTGCCCGCTCTAGCCGACGGAAGAGGGATTTGACCCGAGCCACCAATGTCTTGGGGCTGAAGGGTTTGGTCACGTAATCATCAGCTCCGAGCTCAAGCCCGACAACGGTATCGGACTCCTCTCTCTTCGCCGTCAGTATGATAATGGGCAACAGCGCCGTCTCGGGCTTGTGACGGAGGGCTTTACATACTTCTAATCCATCCATCTGAGGCAGCATGAGATCAAGAATAACTAAGTCAGGATGCTCCGATGCCGCGAGGTTGAGTGCTTCTAGACCTGTTGTGGCGATGTTCGGATGAAATCCTTCCTTTTCAAGATAATGCCTGACCAACTGCGCAATGTCATGTTCGTCTTCGACGATGAGAATTTTCTTGGGACGTTGAGGAACCATGCGCGTGCCCTCGTGCGTGCTCGTGTTAGCTATGCCTACCATACGCTCTCTTTGTTACAGGCTTGTTAAATACGAGGAATATCGGCAGGTGAGTCCGCCGCTGAGAGGGGGGGCAAGGTGGTCGGTTCGTTCAAGCGGATAGTGTACAGATAGTGGTACAGCCCGTTGCGGGCCATTAGCTGGACGTGGTTGCCCTCTTCCACCAGTTTGCCTTTGTCTAGGACCAGAATGCGGTCGGCACACTGGATGGTCGATAGCCGATGAGCGACGACGAAGGTTGTGCGACCATCCATGAGGCGTTGAAGGGCCTCCTGAACCAGCCGTTCCGATTCGGTATCCAGCGATGAAGTCGCTTCGTCCAGTAACAAAATGCGAGGGTTCTTCAAGATGGCCCGAGCAATTGCGATACGTTGACGTTGTCCGCCTGAGAGGTTGACCCCCTTCTCGCCGACCGGGGTTTGATACTCGTCCGGCAAGCCCATGATGAAGTCATGAGCATGAGCAGCTTTGCTCGCTTCCAATACTGCGGCTTCATTCGCCGCCATATTGCCGTAGCGAATGTTGTCGAGGATGGTGCCTCCAAAGAGGATCGTTTCTTGTGGGACGAGAGCAATCTGTCGATACCAACTCTCGACGGTCACGTGGCGCAAGTCTTTGCCGTCGATCGTGATGCGACCTTCCGTCGGATCGTAGAAGCGGTGAAGCAGGTTGATCACGGTGGTCTTGCCGGCACCCGTCGGTCCTACGAACGCAATCAGTTCGCCTGGCTTGGCATCGAATGATAGGTTTGACAACACCGGATGGCGAGTATCGTAGCCGAAGGTGACCTTTTCCACCCGCACATGGCCGTCGACGGTCACCAGTGTCTGGGCATCGGATCGATCGCAAATGTCCGGCTGAGCATCCAGTATTTCGAAGATGCGCTGCGTCGCGCCTTGCGCTTCCTTGATCTGTGCAAAGACGCGCGCTGCCGAGCTGAAGGGGCCGATCAAGATGCCGGCGAACAAGACGAAGGCGAACAGATCGCCCGGCGTGACGACTCCGTCGATGACTTGTCTCCCTCCGTACCACAGCACCGCCGCTGCCGATGAAAACGTCAGGAGGCTGATCACCGGGATGAATACGGCCATGATTCCGGCTCGACGGAGCGTGAGACGAAGTGTTTGATCGACTTGATCCGCGAAACGGGCCATTTCCCGTTGCGTCTGGACGAACGATTTGACGATGCGAATGCCGGAAATCACTTCTTCCACGAGAGTGCTGAGCGCCGCCGTGTGATCTTGAATCGAGGTGGAAAGAGACTTCAATCTCCGACCGAATACCTTGGCGACCAGGACCAGTAACGGAAGCAGGATCAGAATCAGGAGACAGAGCCGCCAATTCATCATGAGTAGGAACGTGATGCCCCCGAGAAACGTCACGGCTTGTTTGACGCTGTCGATGGGGGTTTCTGTCACAACGGATTGGATGACGGCCACATCGGTCATCAATCGGGAGAGCAGTTCTCCTGTACGGCGCCGAGCAAAAAAGCTGACCGTGAGGGTCTGAAGGTGACCGAATATATGTTTGCGAAAGTCGGCGACGACTTGCTGAGAGACCCACGCGGTCAGATAACTATGACCCATCGCGCATAGTCCCTGCAGAATTACTAGGCCAAGGAACAAACCGATCGACCAGGTCATCTGATCGGCATCGTGTTGAACGGTAATGATATCCCAGAGGGTGCCGGCCAGCCGGATCAATGCGAGATTAATGACCGCAACCACGCTTACCGAGAGCCCAGCCAACATCAAGCGTGTCAAATAAGGGCGTACGAACGGAAGGAATCGTTTGAAGATCAACATGGTGGTCGTGCGGTGTGATTGAGCACAGAATCGTGTTTTGGTTTCGGCTTATGGAGGTGGTGAAAGAATATGCTGGGGATGAGACGAAACGACTAGAGCTGAGCGATCGACTCGATCAGGTTCTTATTGATCGCAACGAAATCCGACCGATCCTTATCATTGCTCACGACGTCGGTCAGGCTGATGAAGAGACGTGCTTCTTCGTTGATCGCATCGGAGACACGATTCCGCATCGGAGGGACCAAGAAGTCTCCAACGTAGGTACAATTGACCGTTCGTACGCGGATGCGGACTTTCTTCCCCTCGGCCACAGAGTGCCCTCCTTCCGATATGCCGGCAGAGCTCAGCTTTTTCGGCGAAGAAATTTCTGGCGTTGGCGCAGCTTCTTGTACTTGTGCTTGCGCATTTTCTTTCGTCGTTTTTTCAAGACGCTTGACATATTCTGTATCTCCTAGGAGGGCCGAGTCTAAAAGCTTTCCGCTGAAAATGCAAGATCACGGCGCCTTTTCCTCTTATGCTATACTGCACCGGAATGTACTTCCGAAGGATTGGTTTCTCACGGCCCTCATCCATCGTGTGGCTTATCGTGCTCGCCGTGATGGTTGTTGGGTGTCCGTCGAAGACCATCAGATACCCGGCAGAGCACGAGCGACTCCTCCGTATCGATCAAGCGTTGGACTCCTTGCGAAGCGCCTATCAACGAAAGGATCGGTCCGGGTTCCACTCTATGCTGTTGCCGTTGGATCAACTGGACGACCTACGACGCCAGGTCGACATGGACTTCGAAACCTTTTCCACCATCTCCCTCGAGTTTAAGATTGAGCGGGTCATGATCGAAAAAGACGATATCGACGTCTTCATCCATTGGCAAGGGACGTGGAAGAGAGATGCCAATGACATGGGTATCCGACAACGCGGCCACGCACGGTTGCAATGGGTCGGTACGCAATCGATTCTCTTGCGAGGCGCGCAGGGAGATTTGCCCTTCGGAATGAAAACGAAACAGATGTTGTCGGAACCTCTCTCACCGCCGACCCAACCACGATAACGATGTCGCGGAGCACGCTGGGAGCAGACTTTCTCGTCATCGGCAGCGGAGTCGCCGGGCTTCGAGCCGCCCTGGACCTCTGCCGAGTAGGTCGGGTGATCGTTCTCACCAAGGGCCACCCCTTACAAAGCAATTCCATCTTCGCACAAGGAGGGGTAGCCGTGGCCTTGAGTGAAGAGGATGATGTCGCCATCCATTTGACGGATACCGTAAAGGCTGGTTGCGGCCTGTGTCGTCGCGACGCGGTGCGTGTTTTGGTCGAGGAGGGACCTGATCGGATTCAAGAGCTCATCCGCTGGGGCGCGAAATTCGACAAAACCGGTGGCAAGTTTGCCTTTGCTCGTGAAGCCGCTCACAGCCGCAGCCGAATTCTTCGTGCGAGAGGCGATGCAACAGGAAACGAAATGGTAAGGGTGTTGATGACGCAGGCTGCGCGGCAAAAGCGGATAGTTCGGTTGGATTATCACTTCACTGTCGATCTTGTGGTTGAAGAAGGTCGATGCTGCGGAGCGGTGGTGCTTGATGAGCATTCGGGCGAACACTTCATCATTCCCGCAAAGGCTGTCGTTCTGTCGACAGGGGGGGCAGGGCAGATTTTTGCTCGCACCACCAATCCGCCCAATGCGACAGGCGACGGCATGGCCATGGCTTTTCGTGCAGGGGCGGAACTCCAGGACATGGAATTCGTCCAATTTCACCCGACGTCGCTGTATCTGCCGTCGAGCCCTCCTTTTTTGTTATCGGAAGCCATGCGAGGAGAGGGGGGGCAGCTGCGTAACAATAAGGGAGAGGCGTTCATGCAACGGTATCACCCGCTCGGCGTACTGGCTCCGCGGGATATCGTCGCGCGGGCTATTTGGGCGGAAATGGCGGCCACGCGCGCGCGGCATGTTTACCTTGATGTGACTCACTTGGGATCGAGTTTTGTCAAACGGCGATTTCCGACGATTTATGCGACCTGTCTACGTCATGATATCGATATTACGGAGGAATGGATCCCGGTCTCTCCGAGCGCCCATTACATGATGGGGGGAGTGGCGACCGACATCAACGGAGCCACGACATTGCCGGGCCTTTTTGCGGCGGGCGAAGTGGCTTGCAGCGGTGTGCACGGGGCCAACCGACTGGCCAGCAATTCATTGCTGGAGGGATTGGTGTTTGGGATGCGGGCCGGCACTGCCGCCGTCGCCGGGGCCTCTCGTCGTTCGATGCCCGATTTGTCTCACCATGTGGAACGCTTGAGGAGCGGTCGGTTCGAACGATTGGAGGATGCCGAAAAAATACGCAGCTCACTTCGACGGACCATGTGGGGACAAGTAGGGCTCGTCCGTTCTCGGGAGTCCCTCGTTCGTGCCACGGCTCAGCTTGCGCGATGGGAACAAATGGTATCCAGATCCTTTGCGGGGAGAGCCGAACTGGAGGTCAAGAATATGGTTCAAGTGGCGCATTGCGTGGCGGAAGCTGCGCTCTGGCGAGAAAACAGCGTTGGCGCCCATTACCGATCCGATTTTCCCGGAACCAAACGGCCGGGTTGGAAACAGCATAGTCAATTGTATTCGGGGATCCGAATCACTCGCCGGCCTGACTCGAAGACACAGGGGCGGGTCGTGGCATTACGTATTCCGAAGACGGGATAACGTGGCCGGCCGCGTCAAGATCGCGGGCGAGGAAGAGTCGATAATACCGCAAGACCTTGCGGACATATTGACGGGTTTCGTCGATCGGTGGAAGTGTTCGGTAGCGATCGACGACACGCTCTCCAGCGTTATAGGCAGCGAGCGCCAGTGGAAGATTGCCGCGAAATCGGTCGAGCAACTGGCGTAAGTATTTCGTGCCTCCTCCGATATTGTCCTCGGGATCGTAGAGGTCCCGGACGTCCAATCTCACCGCCGTTTGCGGCATCAATTGCATCAATCCGATGGCTCCC
>NZ_JBLYIG010000633.1:0-2638 GCF_049222245.1 Nitrospira sp. BLG_2
GATTTTGCCGCGCAGCATCGCCCCCGCCAATTATGGGATTTCGGTTGTAATGCCGGAGTCTTTGCCAAGGCCGCTATAGAATGCGGAGCGGAGTATGTAGTTGGATTTGATTTCGATCAGGGAGCGCTCGACGGCTGCTATGCACAGACGCGTGCGAGTCGGCTGCCCATCCAATCAATTGTGATGGATATGGCCAATGTAAGCCCGGATCAAGGATGGATGGGTATCGAACGGGAAGGACTCGGCGCCCGTCGATCTGCCGATGCCTTGGTGGCTCTCGCCGTGGTGCATCACCTGGTTATTTCACGAAACATTCCATTCGGAGAACTCTTGGATTGGCTGATCGACCTCGCTCCTTGCGGAGTGATTGAGTTCGTCCCCAAGACCGATCCCATGGTGCAGAAACTCTTGGCGCTTCGGGCGGATATTTTTGAAGACTATACCTGGGGTTTTTTCAATGACCGTATTGCCCAGAAAGCGCGGATCGACCGTGTTCTGCAAGTCGGGAAACATGGTCGTACCCTCGTGAGTTACATCCGGCATGGATATGAGGGAATTCGCCGAGAGCGACCCTCGTGAAACCGGCGCAGTCCTCAGAAGCATCCTGGATGGACGGCAGGATTTCTCTTGCGATTGCCTTCCCCTTCCTCGCGTTGCTCACTCCCTTTACGGCCTACCTGACCAACCGGGACTATCCTTTGTTGAGTCTCGAGATTTTGCTCATCCTTGCAGGCGTGCTCTGTGTGGCGACGGTGCTCGGATTGATCCGTTGGGCCGGTGGAAGACGGATGTACGCAATAAGCGTGGGCGGCCTTCTCACAGTTGCTGCAGACTATCAATTTGAGTGGATTGCACATGGCCGCACCATCACGATCCTTGTCATTTTCGCCGTGCTCGTAGCTTTGATACGACGCTTCGAAAAAACCATGGCCTTGGCAGTGACGGTGTTTTTGTGTGTGTTCGTGATCTCGACATTCCTGCGCAACGAATTTGAAAGCGAGTCTGGTCCTGTCTTTGCCGTGCCGCACATGGATGCGGTGACGGATGGTCCGCCGCGGTTTATCCATCTCATTCTGGATGCACATTTAGGTGTCGAAGGATTTCCCGGCGACAATGATCGCGCCAAGGAATTAAAACGAAAGATCAAGCAATTCTATCAACGGTACGGGTTCAAGCTGTATGGAGGGGCGTACAGCCATTATCTCGATACGGAAGACTCGATTCCGAATCTGGTGAATTTCTCGGCGGGAAGCGTCAACAAGGGATTTATTACGGGTGAGCGCCCTCCGTACGGTTTGCCGCAAAACCGCTATTTCCAGTTCCTGCAAAGGATGGGGTATCGGGTTCACGTTATGCACGGGGACTATTTGGATTTTTGTTCGAGCCAGGATGCGCTGCCGGATTCCTGCTCTAAATTTGACTGGTATGCCTTGAGCAATGTGGCGAAGCTGGACATCCCGGTACTTACGAGAACAACGACAGCGCTGGCTGGCTTCGTAGCCAGTTACACTCGATATCAGGGTATTCTGAATGTCTACGAAAAGCGGGTACGTCCATTCTTGCTCTCTAACGGGATAGTCGGTCCAGTCATTGATCGTCAATCCCTCTGGACAAGGCGGCCCATCTACCCATTTTCAGTGAATGCGGCCGTGGCGATGGATGCGTTATCGGAGAGCATTCAGCAGCTTGCCCCGGGCCACATGCTTTTTGCGCATGTCATGCTCCCGCATTTCCCCTTCGTGTATCGGGAGGATTGCTCGCCGCGGGCGATTGCGGAATCAATGGATGACATGGAGATGGTTCCTCTAAAGTCGCGCACACCTGAAGACAGAAAGATTCGCTACGATCAATATTTGAGGCAAATGGAGTGTCTCTATGTCAAGTTGGATGAATTATTCGTGAGGATGCAATCGTCCGGAGTGTTCGATGATTCAATCGTCATAGTTCACGGAGACCATGGTGGACGCTTGGGCCTCAGGCTTCCGACATCCAAAGAGCACAATCAACTGACGCCTACCGATTATGCGGATGGGTTATCGACGCTGTTTGCCGCCAAGATTCCTGAAAGTCCGGGCGGGTACGAACCCACACTGTACGCCATCAATGAATTGCTCGTTCAAACGCTCGACAATGCCATTGGACGGACTCCTCCTCTTTCCGTCCCACGGAAAGAACCGTTTGCATATCTTAATGACGGGGACCGAAAACCACTGCTGCTCGTCGATATGCCCTGGCGCGCTGTGGATGTACCGGAGAGCACCGTTGCTGCTCAGCAGCACATGCACTAGGTGGGAGTCTTCATGCGCCCATTCATTAGGCGATGACTGATAGGAATTCGGGAGTCTAATTCTCAGCGGCTGGCTTGATTTCATTCAATGCGGACGATCTATCTTAGAGAACCGGTAGCCCGTCCCAGCATAGTTCAGAATCTCTTGGGTGCGCTACTGCTCGTCGTCTCGCTCACGGACTGCGGGGCATTGAACATCACGCCATGTAAAGGTGATGAGCGGTTCGCAGTGCAGGAATTACTGTATTTCGGAACAGAGGCTCCGTCCGGTTATGTCACGCCTGAAGCGTGGACGCAATTCCTTAGAGAAATAGTTACCCCGCGCTTTCCCGAGGGGCTCTCGGTCTGGCA
>NZ_JBLYIG010000634.1:0-4177 GCF_049222245.1 Nitrospira sp. BLG_2
GGACCATACCAGCCACCGAAATCAGACGCCGTGGAATTTCCGCGGTGGATAAGGCCCTGAAGCGGGGACCGGTACATGTGCTCCGAGATAACGGACCCGCGTATGTCATTATGGCTGAGGACCAATTTCGTGAATTGTCGGAAAGCTATCGCGCGTCGTACATCGCTCGAATTCGTCGGTCGCTGAAAGACGTGAAAGTAGGACGAATGCGCCGCGTAACTGCACGGTCGTTGATCGACGAGCTTGGTCTTGACGTCTAATGTACGCACTGGTGACGACCGGCCATTTTGATCGCCGGATCACCAAGTTCACACGAGCTCACCCGGAACTCAAGAAGCACCTTGCCAAAGCATTAAAGAATCTGGAAGCTGATCCGTTCACGCCGTCCCTCAAACTACATCCCCTCGTCGGAGCACTCGAAGGGCTTCATGCAGTCAGCGTCACCTATGCTTACCGCATCACCTTGACGCTTCGGATGACCAAGAAAGAAATCATGCTACTCGATATCGGTAGCCATGACGACGTGTATCGGTAACATCGTCGAGCTGATCCCGCCGGAGTATTTCTCAGCTGGAATCTGGAAACACGCATTTGAGACCGTGACCGACACCACGTCTTTTGCGGCTGACTCCATCAAAGGTAGTGCATTCGGTTCACGGTTAACGATCCGCGATTCACGCTCCCTCAGAACGTCATCCGCACCATGCCGATCACGTGCCGCGGCGCGCCGAAATGGTTATACCCAGAGTATGAGAACGGTTCTTCGACGTACCTACTATCAGCTATGTTGTTAAGATTGAGCTGCAAGCTAAGCCACTTGAGCGGCGCATAGATCGCAAAGATATCCGCTCGCGTGTACCTTTAGTAGGTGTCCTGTGGTGAAACTCCTAAAACCTCGCTGCGATAATAGACGACTGCTCCGAACTTCAGCCCTTTCGTCAAGAGCTCCGAGCAATCGTAGCTGCAAAAGACGCTGACAGTATGTTTTGGGGAATTATAGGCCTGCGACCCAACAGCAGCGGGAATCGTGCTCTGTGTGACTTCGGTCTCGAGAAATGTGTAGGCTACATTCATTTGTAGTTCGGGAAGCAGAGCGCCACGACCTTCGAACTCAAACCCCTGATTGCGTTGACTTTGGCCACCGACCACAAAGAGCGGATTGCTTGGATCAGGAGAGGCGATGTTATCGAGATCTGTCCGGAATAGCGCAGCGGTAAGACAGATCCGTTGCCCAAGCGGCTCCCACTTGGTGTCGAACTCTACAGTCTGACCAGTTGCGCACACCACAAAGGCGCAAAGACCGAAACGCATCCACGAGAGTGGGACGCGCAGCCTGCACGAACCTGATGTGGGACCGAGAAGAAAGGACACACTCTGAGGAGGAATGAAGGAACGGCCCCTCCCTTCTCGCATTGAGTTGAGATGGCGCGTCTATGGCGGGGATTTATCGATCATACGAGCCACGGAGATGTGGCGAAACGACCGGCTACCTGAACGTGTGCCTGTTGTCTGACTCCTACCCTTCCAAGCGATAACTGATGGGAACGAGAATGGTAATCTGCGATGTCTCCAATTGATATTTCAGCTTCAACGGAGAAGCTTTCTTCATTACCGTCAAGGCCTCCTCATCCAGCAAGGTATGTCCCGAGCTTTCCGCAATCTTCAGATCGCCCACCGTACCGTCCGCCTTGATAACCGCCTGCACGACGACGTTTCCCTCCCAGTGGTTGGTTTTTGCCAGCCCGGGGTACTGCTTGAACGCTTCGATCCGATTCCAAAGCATGTCACGAAGCCATCCATAATCCGCTTGGGTCTGGAGATATTGCACCTGCCGATGAAGGATAGTGCGGTATTGGATATTCGGCTCCTCTGGCTGTACCACCGCATACTGTTCCGCCACGGACTTGGCGCGCGCCATGATCGTCGCGGGGTCGGCATGATCTGCTCGAGCAATCAACTGCCGGGCTTCTTTCGACGGTACTGCGGCGGTTAAAGGTTGCATCTGCGGCGTCACGATCTCATGATCGGCATGCTGCACGGTTTGAAGTACCTCGGCAGAGTGTCGAAAATCAACCGATCGCTCGACTGAATGTGGCTGAGGAGGCAGCGGAGTGGCCGAGGACAACGGTATTGGTTCCGCTTTCCTTGGAGCTTCCACCATGGAGATGTCCCAGTGAAATGCGTCGCGATGGACCGATTTGCCGAGCTCCGACATACAGTACAGCACGCCGGATAATCCGATCAGGTGATACAGAACGGACGCCGTCCAACCGAGCGCGTGATGCCCGCCGCCATTACGGATCAGCCGATTAAACTTGATGGTGGTCATGACCGAATCCCTTTCCAGAAGGCCGCGATACGGGCGCGTTCGTTCACAACAGTGCACGTTCCAAGACTTCGCCCGACTCGTCGCATTCCATGTAAAAAGAACTTCATTCGCTCAGGACGATGACATTCCCGCCGAGAGAAGCCGATTGTGCCCGCGTGGCAGCCTTCACTGCCCGTAGAAATGCCTCGCGATCATGCACGCTGAACCGGCCGCTGATCTTTCGTTCGCTCAGTCGGGGATCGAGCACTCGTATCTCTCCCGGATGATAGCGTCCGATCTCTTGGACTACTTCGCCCAACGGACGTTCATCGAAGATCATTTCGTCCGTCGTCCAGGCGGTCTCGGCGGCGATATCGATCGCCGTTATTGCAGAGAGCCCGCCCTGCGCGCTGTATGAAATCCGTTCTCCCGCCGTTAACATTTGCTGTTGACTCTGCGTGAGCACGCGAAGAAACGCTTCCTGAGCGACATCCTGAGCCTGGTCACGCGACCGCAATTTAGCCGTCAGATATCTGACGAGCTCATCGTAATATTCTCGGAAGAGAGAGAAGCGTTCCGCTGCAATCTCGTTGGCCACGTGAAAACCCGCCCCTGCCATTGTCTGTGAATAGAGATGTGATATTGAGAAACGGTCTCAAGTATGAGGAAGCAAAAGAAAGAAAGTCAAGCCCTTCCTGAAGCGGAACTTGTGGGCAGTGGCGCCGAATTGTCCGGCTATAGGGCCTCTTCCAAGTCCGGTAAAAACTCCCGATAGCGTTTCCAGCGCCCGACAGATTTCGTATAGATCGGCTGTCGCACCTGCCAGCGGCTGGGAGTCTGCACCGCCCGCTCCTGTTGGTGAAATTGGAGGCAGCGGTCATCCCAGGGAGCTCCGAGAAAGTCGATGAGCCGCCTGGCCTGGCCCTCCAGATCCGCCACCACATCTTCGTACTGAACGTCGAGCATCTTGCGCGGCAGCACGGCATGCCAATGCGCCATCAGCCGCCGCTCTTGCGCGATAAAAAAGGCGAGATCGTCGAAGTCCGTGGCGTACCGCTGATCGGGATTGAAGTTTTCCATCCAGATCGAGAGCGCATTGTCACGTGCGTCTCTCCGGCAATGGATCACCCGGGCATTGGGAAACAGCAACGCGGCAAAGGCCATATGGAAATAGTTGAGCGGCTGTTTATCGCTGATACGGGGGCAATCGGGCGGCGCCTGACGCCGGAGTGCGCGCAAATAGTCATGCGCGAGCCATCGGCTGGCCATCTCCTCGAGCCGGACGGCGGCTTGCCACGGAGCCGTGTCATGTTCCGTCACGACGTGCCGGGCTAAGCGCGCGAGGTCCGGCAATTCACCGGCTCCGTGCATGAATGGATGCGCGGCCAATATTTGTTCGGTCAGCGTCGTGCCCGAGCGCGGTAGCCCCACAATGAACACCGGTTGATCGGTCCCGAGACCCATGTGGCGCCGCTCGCTGAAGAACTCCGGCGTGTAGGCGGCCATGATCGCATCGACGCGCGCCTTCAACCCCTCTCGATCTAACGGTCCAACACTGCTCCGTCTCGCCGCATTGGCTCGGGTGGCGGCGTGGGCCGCCTCTTTGTAAGAACCGCGTCGGTCGTAAAATTTTGCGAGCCCATACCCGATCAAGGCTTTGCCTTCCTTGGAATCACCTGACCGGTCAAGTATCTGCTCGACTTGCTCAAGCCATTCAAGGCCTTCGTCACCTTTGGCCAAAGCCAGATACTGTCCGAGCGCAAATGCATGGCCCGGTTGTTTCCGGAGAATCGCACGGTAGCAGCTCAACGCGGCCTCGGCCTGCCCGAGATCCTCCAGCGTCCGGCCGAGATCGACCCAATTGTTTAT
>NZ_JBLYIG010000635.1:0-12030 GCF_049222245.1 Nitrospira sp. BLG_2
TCGGCAACGGTCTCTCATTCTCACTTGTCGAAAAGGCGCAAAAGATTAAAACAGTGAGTGGCTGGAGAACTCCTACCCATGCAGCCTGGGCGGACGCCATGTTGAAGAATGTCGCCAGCCGTGATTTCTCAGCGGCCTTACTGGGCTTTGCGCTGTTCGATCAACTCTATTGGTTTCTACTCTTTGCGGCAGCCGGCTCCTTGTTGTTTGCCGGCACCATGGTCTGGGTGATCCGCCCATCTGCAATCTCGTCTCCTCAGCCATAACAGGATGTTGAAAAAGTCCTCCAGCTTCGTTCTCGCGCGGCTCAGAGACTCAACGTACTGGAAGCAGTACGCCTCGCCTCTTCGCTCACTGCGGCCTTGCTGGAAGGCCTTTTTGAGCATCCTGCGGACTATCCTGAATTGGTCCGTAACTCCGAGATATCGAGATCTTGTGAACGTCAAGATAATTTTCTAACATCCTGCTAAATGCCGCGTTCGCCATCCGACTAACGTGTTGCGCTATATTCTACTCGCCCTTGGCCTCATCGTTCTGAGCCTTCTTGTCTGGCATATCGGCCCAGCCAATATCTATGAAGCCGCTACACGACTCGGTCCGACGGCCTTGCTTGCCGTCCTGATTCCCTCTGTGATCATGTATTCGGTTGAGGCCTATGGGTGGAAAGTGGTGCTGGGGCGAGCGGCACAAGAGGTTCCGTTTTGGCGACTCCTGACGATTCGCAGTGCCGGCGAGGTGGTGAATATGACCACTCCGACTGCCTACCTAGGGGGCGAACCGCTGAAAGTCTATCTGCTCAAAAGATACGACGTTCCCATGGCAGAGGGGGCCGCTTCGGTTGTGATTGCGAAGACGACCATGACGATCGCCGAAGTGTTCTATATTCTTATGGGAATCGCCCTTGCCTTTTGGATGCTGGGTGCCGGAAGCTCGGCAGGGCAGACGATCACGGCGGCACTATTGAGTGTCGGGCTGTTGGTGTGTTCAATTGCGGGGTTTGTCTTTATCCAACAACGTGGACTCTTTGCCTCGATTCTGTCGTTCGTCAAGAAACTGGGTTTACGAGTCCAGTTTCTCGAAACGCAGGAAGAGCATCTGCTCTCCATCGACCGGACAATCCGGAATTTCTACACTCACCATCAAAAGGCCTTTTATGCGTCGATGGGGGTGTACTTTTTAGGTTGGATGGCGGAATCGATGGAAGTTTTCGGAATCATCTATTTACTCGGCGGTTCCGTAAGTGTGTTGTCAGCTCTTTCTATAGGGGCGCTCGCGGTTTTTCTCAAGGGCGGATCCTTCTTTATCCCCGGTAGTCTGGGGGCCCAAGATGCCGGCAATCTCCTGTTGCTTCAAGCTTTCGGCTACAGTGACGTGACGGGGATCACCTTCGCGCTGCTGCGACGGTTCCGTGAGCTCGTGTGGATCGGCATCGGACTGGTGTGCTTGGCGATGGTTGGGAAAGGCCGGATACCGCAGGATCAAGAGGCGAAAATCATTCCGGAGTGATCGCCTGGAGCCGTTCGACCATCCGATCCCACACAAATCCATGGAGTCGAAAATCCGCCGCCCGTTCCAACTTGTGAAACTGAAGCCCCATTCGATTCCCTTGGACCCATCGAACCTCCGCCTCTTCGACCGGGAGTGATTGTATCTGATCCGGGAGGATCAGTCGTAGGCGGAGGGTGGTCCGCTGCGGCGCAGCGGCGGTACACTCGATCGCGCAACCGAACACCGTGGGGTTCATCACCTTCCCTTCCGCGATCGTTTCAGCATCGGAAAACATCACGGGGTACTGCGCGGCGAGGGGGACTCGATAGTGATCTCGAAAATAGGGACGTCTGGATTCCACGGTGGCCCAGTGTAGTCGGGCTCGCATGGCAGAATGAATCCCCTCTTTCGCGGGGACGAGGCAGAATCCGGCGATGTTGTTCCGATTCCTATTCAGGATGAGAAGCCCGTCTCATCAGGCGGAGTAGTGCTTATTGAGGTGTTCGCGCTGGAACTGCATAATGTGCCTGATCAGCAGTTCTCGATCCTGATTGGTCATCCTGACGAATCGGCCATGGAGGCGATACGTGTTGGATGGGTAGATAATAGGGGCAACACGCAACACTTCGAGGTAGGACTTAAAGAGTACTTCATCAGGAAGGAGCAGGACACAAGAGAGAATCTCGTTGACCGCGAAAACCTGATTGAGTGTGACACCGATGCCACCGCCGCTGATGTTGACCGACCGCTGGATAAGCGTTCCTTCCGCCGTGTCGCTTTCAGGCTGAAGACAGATAGGCAAGGTGACGGTGATGCGATAAAACTCACGGCGATCTTTCGGAGACGGCTGTGAAGCCGGCGTGTCCGATGGCATGGTGGGGAAGAGTATAGCAAAAAGCATGAACAGAAACGCCACCCGTGTTGGTTCCTTGCTTGGCGAGGGCGAATTACGAGAGTGATGGATCGCCGGGCGAACGGCGATGCTTTCGACGCGCGGTGGAACTATCACGGGAGTTATTCCTGGGAGCGAAGCGAGCAAAATTGAGAAGACCTATTTGAAGGTGCCGATTTTCTACGGCTGGTGCCCGACGCGGCGGCCGATGACGTCCATCATGGGCTTGATGAGAGGCAGTTCTTGGAAGAGTTCATGATGAGAAATCGGTTCCACTTCCCTGACTTCCTTGAGTGGCTTGATAAATATGATGGCCACGGCCAGGCGCAGCAGGGCCGAAACCAAAAAGACCACCAGTAGGTTCGAAACAAAATGCACTTCGAATCCTCCGAAGATTATCTCGGGAGCGAGCACGGTACTGAGCCATCCTCCCGCCATGGTTCCGAGAAACGCACTCGTGGCGATGACCCCATTGCTCACTGCGACGGCGCCGGCTCGCTCTTCACTCGGCACCAGATCATAGACCGTATTCTGCAATCCGAGATTGAATCCAGACCACACCACTCCACCCAGGCAATTGATCACCATCAACCACCAAATCTGGTCGGTTATTAGATACAATGCCGGCAGAATCGGTACGCCGAAGCCAGTGGCCCACAGCAGCTTCTTGTTTCCATAGCGATCTCCAATGCGCCCCCACCCGTTCAAGGCTAAGAATCCTCCGATGATGGCGGTGGCAGCCCAAGCAGAATACTCAAAGTACGTAAAATGCAAATCACGCAACAGGTAAACGCCAAAGTATGGACCGGCCAGCAACGCGGCAAAGTGCATGCAACCCGAAAACCCAAGAAATCTCACGAAATCGCCGTGTCGACCGGCTATGACGCAATCACGGAGACGCAAGTGCAAGTGAGCCGTCACAGGGACTGCCGACTCGTCCAGTCGACGTAGGTAACGAGCGGCCATCCCGCGTGCGGCCGCCGCCATGAGAAACAATGCCGTGAAACCGGCCCAGGCGACTTCCCGATGCTGAGTCCATGTCAACACGAGACCTCCGGTCACTAGGGCAATAAAACTGGTAGCCGACATGATTCGAGCCCGACGAGCGAAGTACACGCCGCGGCGGTCGGAGTCGATCAAGTCCGTGATCAGGCTATTCCACGCAGGGATAGAAAAGTGACCGACGACCACTAAGGGAACGGCGCACACAATGACCAGGACCGCACCGTATTCTGGAAACACCATGGGAAGAAAAAGGAGAGGCAACCACAACAGCGACTGGGCGATCGCCCCCGCGACGACGACTGCATGACGATGACCGACACATCGCAGCCACATGACCGATCCAAATTGGGCAAAGATCCCTATAAAGGCCGGAAGGGTGTTGAGCATGCCGATTTGAGATGTGCTGGCCTGTAAGGTGAGTGCGAAGGCTGTGAGATAATTTTCTCCGGCCCCTTGCATGATCGCCGTGTAGGCGCCTTCTCGGATACCATATTGCTCGTTGTGCGCCCGCCGGCCGGCAGCGGTATCAGCTTGCGAGTCATCCTGTGGGACCATGAAAAAGATATCCGAATGATTATCAGAAGCAGACGCTCTCGTCACCATACCGAGTGGTGCCATTCTTCGCAACCACATGTGGGATAAGAGTACAGGTCCGGATGGTTGTGGTACTATGCCGCGCATGAAAATCGCTTCAGCTCTGCTCTGGATCGTCTTGTCGCTACTTGGAGCTTCGGCCATGGCACAGGTCGCAGGGTTCGTCCATCCTGAAGAAAAGGTGAACGGCCTTTGGCTCGTCGTGGCGGCTGCCTGCATCTATGTGCTGGCCTATCGATTCTATGGTCGGTGGATTGCCAGCCAAATCGTCGGACTGAACAATCAACATGTGACGCCGGCGGTGCGGCTGAATGACGGCGTGAATTTTCACCCCACCAACAAAGTCGTGCTCTTCGGCCACCACTTTGCGGCCATTGCGGGAGCCGGGCCCTTGCTTGGGCCCGTCTTGGCGGCACAGTTCGGTTTTCTCCCGGGGTTTCTCTGGCTGGTGGTCGGTGCCGTGCTTGCCGGGGCGGTGCAGGATTTCATTATTCTGGTGGCTTCCATGAGACGTAACGGGCGTTCGCTCCCCGAGATTGCGCACGATGAACTGGGCTCGATCACCGGTACGGCAACGGCAGTGGCGGTCCTCTTTATTGTCGTCGTCGCGTTGGCGGGTTTGGGGTTTGCCGTTGTGAATGCCCTCTACCACAATGCCTGGGGCACATTCACGATCGCAATGACGATACCAATCGGCTTCATCATGGGCGTGTATCTGCAGAAGTTCCGCCCCGGTGCGGTGGCGGAAGTGTCGATGCTTGGCGTGATCCTGCTGATTGCGGCGGTGCTGTTCGGTCGTGTCGTCGCACAGTCTTCTTATGCGTGGCTCTTTGAATTCGACAAGCCGGCGCTAGTTTGCATCCTGGCCGGCTATGGCTTTCTCGCCTCGGTGTTGCCGGGGTGGATGTTGCTGGTCCCGCGCGGCTATCTCTCGACCTTCATGAAGCTCGGAGTCGTCTTTCTGCTCGGGTTCGGCGTGATACTCATGGCGCCGACGATTGAGATGCCGCGCGTGACGATTTTCGCCAATGGTGGTGGACCGATTATTCCCGGCACACTCTTTCCCTTTCTCTTCATTACGATTGCCTGCGGAGCAATCTCGGGATTCCACTCGTTGGTCTCATCGGGCACGACGCCCAAGATGATCGAGCGGGAGTCACAGGCGGTGGTGGGGTACGCAGCGATGCTGCTGGAAAGTTTCGTCGGCGTGATGGCATTGATCGCGGTCTCCGTGTTGATTCCCGGCGACTATCTGGCCATTAATACGACATTGGGCTCGGACGCGCTGGAGGCCATGGGTTTTGCACCGTCGCGGATTGCCGAGCTGTCGCAATTGGTCGAGGTGGACGTGGCAGGGCGTCCTGGCGGGGCCGTATCCTTGGCGGTCGGGATGGCGTCGATCTTTTCGGCGTTGCCCGGTATGTCCGGGTTGATGGCCTATTGGTATCAATTTGCGCTGGTATTCGAGGCGCTGTTTATTCTCACGACGATCGATACGGGAACACGCGTGGCGCGGTATCTCATTCAAGAAATGGCCGGGCGGGTCTATGCACCCTTTCGCCGCATGAACTGGGTGCCAGGCGTTATATTGAGCAGTGGTCTGGTCGTGGGAGCTTGGGCCTATTTGATCGGGACAGGGAGCATTTCAACGATTTGGCCGATGTTCGGTGCCGCGAATCAGCTGCTGGGCATGCTGGCGCTCTGCATTGGGACGACGGTGTTGATCAAAATGTGGAAGTCGCCCTACCTCTGGGTGACGGCGTTACCGATGCTTTTCGTCGGCGTGATTACATTGACCGGATCGTATGAAATGTTTTGGATGTTCTTCAAGAAAGCCGGAACATTGGCGGCGGGACAGGCTATTTCTCTCTATCTGGACGCGATGTTAGTGGTACTGGTGGCGGTGCTGGGCTTGATTGTCTTGAGCGACAGTATCAGGCAGTGGTATGGCTACGTGGTCTTGAAGAAGCCGTTTACGTCAAGTGAAGTCGTCGTGACGGCAGGCGGTGGTACCGTCGGGCGAATGCAAACTGCGATTCATCGTGATGAAGAGAAGAGATTTAAATTGCCTCACGGCACAGGGTGCTGTTAAAGCGTCCTGGTCAGTCTTCCGTGCTCGCGCACTCGGATTGGTTGGGGAGTAAGGCTAGGGCTGTACTCGTGCATGCGCGCCGTAAAAGACTGACCAGGATGCTCTTTGAAATTAGGGAAGGAGGGGATTGTGGCTGATCAGTTTTCATTCGACGTAGTATCGGAAGTGAACATGCAGGAGCTGAAGAACGCTCTGGATCAGGCGACAAAGGAGATCAAACAGCGATTCGACTTCAAGGATTCGAAGACCGAGATTACGTTGAAGGAGAAGGAAAAGGAGTTGGTCGTCGTTTCGGATGATGAGTACAAGCTCAAGGCGGTGCAGGAAATTATCAAGGCCAAATGTGTGAAACGCGGTGTGTCGCTGAAAGCGTTCACGCAGGGCACGATTGAGCCGGCATTGAACGGGACTGTACGGCAAGTGGCGAAGATTCAAAGCGGCTTAGCCTCGGACAAGGCCAAAGAGATCACGAAGGCCGTCAAAGATTCAAAATTGAAAGTGCAAGCACAGATTCAGGGCGAGCAAGTGCGGGTACTGGGAAAGGACAAGGATGCACTGCAAGCCGCGATTGCATTTTTGAAGGAGAATGATTTCGGAGTCGACTTGCAGTTTACGAACTACCGATGAGTGAGCAGCCTGACCGTCCTCCTGCTCGTGGAACGCTAGTCCGTTTATCGGATGTGTCGGTTGGAAGCAATGTGCCGTTCCACACGCGCATGTGAAGGTCAACTGGGCGATTCTCACGCAGCCGGTCGTTTCATCGCTGAACCGCTGAATGTTATGAAAACACTCATCGGTCTTCTGCTTCTGCTGCTTGGCATTCCTCTTTTTGGCTGTGACCGCAGCGATCCGATCGTCGTCCTTCAGCTCCATCCAAATAATCCGGCCATCATGTATGTGGCGACGAACGACTATATCTATAAGACTCGTGATGGCGGTCAGACATGGACAATTCTATCTAAAGGAATGAGTCACTCTCGTGTGATCGCCATGGCAATCGATCCTGTTTATCCGGCGACGGTTTATGCAGGGACAAAGGGCGATGCCGTTTACAAGAGCCACGATGGTGGACAGCGCTGGGTTTCGATGCGGTCAGGGCTTGATGATGCGACAATAACGTCCGTGGTGAATCAGTTTCTCTTCGATCCTGCCGATGCACAGCACATATTCCTGGCTACAACGATGGGCGTGTTTGAAACCAAGAACGGCGGTGAGCAATGGACGAAGAAAATGGAGGGAATGAAAGAGGTCTTGATGGTTGTAACACTGGGCATGGATCCGACCAGGCCATCCATTCTATACGCCGGCACCAGCGGCGGCGTCTATAAGTCGATCGACCAAGCGGGTCATTGGGAAAAAGTGAACAACGGGCTGGTTCCTCCGGACATGCTGAAAACATCGCGGGCGCTGAATGTCACCTCGATCCTGGTCGACCCATACGAGCCCGATACCGTTTACGCCGCCACGCTCGCGGGGTTGTATAAATCAACGGATGCGGCCAAGGCTTGGAAGCGAATCGGAGAGTCGCTTGCAGACCAGATGATCGTTGCGATGGTGCTCGATCGAACGCGTCGAGGCGTGGTCTACATCACAGGACGGGATGGAGTGCATCGAAGCGAAGATGCCGGTGCGACATGGAAGCTGGTCAACAGCGGGTTTGTGACCACCAACATTAGGACAATTGTGCAAAGTGCAACGGAGCCGAAGGTCTTCTATGCCGGGACGAACGGCAGCGGTTTGTATCGGAGCAACGATGGGGGAGACACTTGGGAGCCGATGCCGGCAGTCATGGGCAAGGATTGAACTATCGTCTCCGGCTGTTCAGGTCGGAATCTCCGATGGAAGCACCGACTCCGCGTCGCGGAAGTGTCGAAGTTCCTTCGCGATTTTGCGCGCTGTCGATTTCGAACCCAGTACTGCTGGGCATGGAGGTGTCTCCTATATCCGTCCCTGGTCGATGCGGGAGTTGGCTTTCGTGAAGATCATCCCATCTCCGCGGGCGAAGTGACTCGCCCACATTGCTATAGGGAGATACCGAAGCTCCGATGTCCGCACCGAAGTGTGAGTGTAACTTGGTATCCTCAATATCTCCTCCAATCCGTGAACGCAAAGTCGTGTCTTGAATCTCCATCCCGGTCGGTGCCGATGATGGCGGCCTTTTGGCCTTGAACTCTTTCTTGATTGCCTCTTCCTCATCTTGTATCTGCGCCTTGGCCCGACCGCTGGCTTCATAGTCGACTGCGCTGAGACCCTGCTGTGTCTCGTTCAATTTATCCAGGCGTTCCCTGAGTTGAAACAGGTCTTCACGTGCCCGTGCGACGGTTCCAACAATTTCACTGAGCGTGAATTGTCTAGCAAATGTGCCGAGCTTCGGGCTTCGCCCAGAGCCGCCGCCCAAACCACCGTTTCCAGAACCAATACCGAACCCCGCCGAATTGAAAATGCCTTTTTGTTGTACGGCTTTGAGTATGTGGTTGGCTTCATCGATCAGATCGACAATTTCTGCTGGCGCATTGTGGCCGGTCAAGCAGCATGAGACGAACGTCCGATAGCGATCGGAAAAGTGGGAGGCTGCATTCTGCAAGTCCACGATCTTGATCGGATCGCGGTCGGGGAGATCAAACCCCTGTTGGCGTGCTCTTTCCGTGAAAGACTCTGCCGACTGTTGGTCGTAGAGTGGTTCGCAACCCGAGCTCTTTTTGGTTGAAATCTGCTGGTCAGGCGTCTTGCTCGAGCACCAATAGATCCGTGCTGGTTGGTTGAGAGGATTGTCAGGATTGAAGTCCTTCGCACTTCCCTGTTCTAAGCAAAGGAATGAAGTGATGAGGAACAGGAACGGTCTTGCAAATGAAGAAATCGAATAGCATTTAAACATGAAATTATTCTCTAATTGAAAGCTCTTGAAGTCAACGAAACTCTACGAGCTTGATGAGTGAGATGTCCTGGGACTGGTCAAAGACTAAGTAGGATGATTATATATGCGACACACTCAAATAGGTTACGCCACAATCTCCCACCGGATTGGTACAAAAGGGTAGGGGATGGTCAAATGTAAAGATTGTGGATCCTTGGCAGCGTGGATTTTAAATCCTGGACACTTCAGGGAGGCTTCGGCAGGGTTCACCTAACGATTTGTAAAAGAAACACAAGCAAATGCTACTGAATGATGCCATGATGGAAAGACAACGGGAACAAGCACAGGCGAGCCTAAGAACCGCTGTGGTAACTGCAAGATGGACCGCGGCTGTAATAATTGGGGCTTGTGTCGCATTGTACGCAGTTAACCGCACAGCAGAGGCAACCCTTAAAGCCGCACAAATGCAGATTGAAGCTCAAATGGAATTCGCCAGACATGAAGCCACGAGAGAAAACCGACCTATTCATGTAGCCGTTCAGCCATCCGGACCCAAAAACGGAATGAAGAAATAATCAATTTATCCACAGGCGTTATGATCGTACGATCATCAATTTCATCTCCCTCATTTTGTGAGGTTGACGGCGTATTGTCGAATCTTTGTCTAGATGAGGTAGAATGTTGGCATGGCCAAGGCTAAACTGCTCTCCTTCCATCCTCTGAAGTTTGAAGAAGTCTTGAAGGCTATGGTTTCCGTACCTGCGCCCACGAAGCGAGTCACCAAGAAACGATCGAAGTCCAAGTCTTCAACGAAGTCCGCTTCCTGACAAGTCATCGATACATGAGACGTTTCTCTTTAGCCCCACGGATCTCCATAATTGCGCGTGTCTCATCGTTCTCATGTCTCGCGTTATAGCGAAAATCGAACTCTGCAAGATACCGATGTAGGTGATGTTTCGAGACATGATGATAGGTGCCGTTTAATCCTCGCTTGAGTAAAGCTGAAATAGCTTTCAATGGTGTTTGCCGTGACTTCTCCGCATACACAGTTCCGTCCATGATTGATGTGGTCTGATGGTCAGCAAACTCTTTCTTGAGTCCCTGATAGCCTTGGTATTCGTCGGTCATCATGCGGGATTCAGGTGAAATATTTTCTCTGATGATGCTCTTAGATTTCGGCTTGATACCCGATGCATTACGAATGAACGTACATTGCCTTGCCGTTCTACCTATGTAAAGACGGCGGTTTTCTTTGATCGGCCTGTCGATCTCTTCTCTTTCCCGCCAATATAGGTTTCATCCGCCTCGACAATTCCGCCCAGTTTCCCGCCAAATGGAGATTTGGTCATGGCGTAGCGTAAACGATGATCCATAAACCATGCGCTCTTATAGGTGATGCCGAGCATTCGGTGGAGCTGATGAGCGTTGATGCCTTTCTTTGACGAGGCAACAAGCTGCATGGCCATAAACCATTTAGTGAGGGGAATATGAGAATCCTCAAAGATAGTGCCGACTGTAGCCGAGAATTGTTTGCGGCACTTCCCGCATTTCAAGACAACGCGATTCACGTTCTTGACGTTAAGCTTGTATACATTCTCGCTTCCACAATGGACACACTTGGGGCCATTCGGCCACCGAAATTTGGCCAGGTATTCGTAGGCCTTTTTTTCATCATTCAGATGCGCACCAGTAAGGATGTTTTGTCCCATTTCCCACCCCTTGTATGTAGTGGAGAGGGCTTAGCGTTTTCCTGGTGGGTTTGTAAAGTATCTAATCATCTGTGACAATGCTAAGTTACTGAAAAGTCTGTTGACAACCAAAAATGCGAGAGTATACTTCGCATGCGTGGGTAAAAGTGGTAGCTAGTGGTTAATAGTACTGATAATGAAAATCTGCATGTTCCGGTGCTTGGTCAAGAAGTTTGTTTTTGGCTGGTTTCTGATGGACCCACCACTATTTTGGATTGTACGGTGGGATACGGTGGGCATGCGGAAATGCTTCTAGAATCTAGTCACGCGAAAACTACCGTCATAGGGCTCGACCAGGATCCTCAAGCTATCGATTTCTCTAAGCGGCGTTTGAATCGATTTGGGGATCGTATTGTGTTGCGACGAGGAAGCTATCGGGATTTGAAGTCGCACCTTGCTGCAACTGGTATCGCGACAGTCGATGGTGTGCTTTTCGATTTTGGGGTTTCATCTCCGCAATTGGACGACCCGTCGCGAGGTTTCAGTTTTCAGCGAGAAGGTCCGCTTGATATGCGCATGGACCAAACGATAGGGAATACTGCCGCCGATCTGGTTAACCACAGTCCCGAACATGAGCTGGCGGACATAATATTCCAGTATGGAGAAGAACGATATGCCAGGCGAATTGCTCGAGCAATCGTGCAAGAAAGGAAACGTCGTCCAGTCGAGACTACGGGAGCGCTCGTTTCCATCATCGTTCGTTCTGTACCGGTGTCTTATCGCCACGGGCGGATTCATTGTGCAACGCGGACATTTCAGGCGCTTCGCATTGCGGTGAATCACGAACTGGATTTCTTAGAGTCGTCGCTTCGAGATGCAACCGAAGTGTTGGCTTCCGGGGGGAGAATCTGCGCAATCTCCTTTCATTCTCTCGAAGATCGTATCGTCAAGCATACTTTCCGGTCCCTCTCACAAGGGCCGGAAGCCACCTTGTTCATGCTCACCAAGAAACCGGTCCTTCCTTCTCAATCGGAGTGTGAAGTGAATCCTCGATCGCGAAGCGCTAAATTACGAGTCGCTGAACGTCAACCGAAGCCGGAGATTTTATGAAGACCGTCACCGTTTTTGTAGGACTCTGTCTCGTGCTTGTGTTTGTGTGGGAGCGCGTGGACGTGGTCCGGATTGGATATCAAATCGAGCAGTTGAAGCGTGACAAGACGGTGTTGGAACGTCAACGTGATGAGTTCCGCGTCAAATTTTCCGCATTGAGTGCTTCCGACCGGATCGCGAAATTGGCGACTGAAAAACTCGGTATGAGTCTGCCTCAGCAAGGGCAGATCATTGTGGTTCAGTCCGGGCCAAGCGGTGTGTATCCCCCAGATGTTGCGCCGGTTGAGCTGAAAGTCGCCAAGAATTA
>NZ_JBLYIG010000636.1:0-2010 GCF_049222245.1 Nitrospira sp. BLG_2
TACGCGATGAGAGAGCCCGTCTGGTGAGGAAGATACACCCGGCAGGTCCGGACCGTTGGAACGTGCTCCACGGAGGACCATGATCACCACCTTCATGATGGCGGCAGCGAAGCGATGTCATTACCCTACGCTTCGGTGATAAACAGGTCAAGGGGCGGCCGGCCATAATCGGGAGAGTCTCGTCGATCCGGTGGCCGCTTCTCATTCACTTACGTCTCCTATGTATCTTCGCGATAGACGCGCTTGGCTTGACACAGTAGAATGGGACGCTGATTTCCTCGATCTCTGAACACGCATCATATTCCCGTGACTTCCGTACCGGATAAGACGCCCGATGGTGAGAAACCGCATGGCCTCGTGCAGGTGTTGAAGGCCGGCACCCTCTACTTCCTTATTGCGGTGGGAGCGGAGTTTGTTCTGGAGGTGATTCGATTACAAGTGGTGGCCCTGTATGTCGGCGAGAGGCTTGCCGAGATGCTGGAGATTCCGAACGTGCTTCTCGCCACTATTATCGGGGCTCGGTGGGTAGTGGACCGATTCGCGTTGCCCCCTCTGCCCGGTATACGGCTCAGCGTCGGTCTCGTAGCCCTCATCCTCTTGCTCATCGTGGAAGGAACGGTCATACTTCCGCTCCATGGCATTTCGGTAACCGAGTATCTCGCCGGCCAGGATCCCGCCGTGGGAATAGCCCCTCTCGGCGCGCTCGGCGTATTGACGGTCATGCCCTTTCTCGTCGGGTATCGATGGGAGCGCTGATTCGACTCTTCATTCATCCTCGAGATCCATCAGAACGGAAACGTGAGTCATGATGAAAAGAAATCCCATGATCCGTCTCAGACTGTTTGCCGGCTGCGTCTTGATCCTGTTCATCAACGTCCCGGCGGCCGCCATCGCGGCGGAACCTTCCGATCCGGAGTCGGCCATCCGCCGGATGGTGCGCGCCAACGCCGAAAAAGACTTGCCGACGCTTTCACGATTGATGGCCCACGATGCCGATATCATCAGTTACGCGGTCGCCGGCCGTAAGTACATCGGCTGGACGGAGCTGGAGAACGGAATGCGGGAGGAATTCATCAATTCCCAGAAGCTCGAGATTCCGATTCATGAGCTCAGGGTGTGGACGAAGGGAGATGTGGCCTGGTACGCGATGGAACTCGACTATATCCGCTATGTCGCCGAGGGATCTGAATTGAAACGGACCGTCCTTCCGATGCGAGAAACAGGGGTTCTTGAACGTCGCAACGGCAAGTGGCAGTTGTTGTCGTGGCACGAATCGTTTCGATCCGCTCAGTCCGGCGGGCCTTTCGCTTCACCACCCGCGCCTTCTGGTCCGGCTCACGAATAAGACATTCCATTGAGATAGCGTCCCCATAACCGGAATTGATAGAGTGCGTCGATGGAATCCGAAGAACAGGCCGCGATGACGGAACTACGGTTGAGTTATCGCTACATCAAGGAACATCCTTGGGTTGTCACGGCCGTGAACGGCTTTCTTTCGGCGTACTTCATGGAGCAGCCGGGGTTCCGCGTCCTGCGCCATTTTGATGAGCTGGAATCGGGCATGCATGTCTGGATCTGTGAAGTGCCCGGCACGATGAAGATGGCGACGCTCTTGCGAAGACTACAGGCCGATATTCCTCCCAGCCGGTACAGTCAGGTCTCGGAAGGGCCGACCAACCGTCCGCAGTATGTCGTCGATACGCTCGAACAGCGCTGACGGCTTGGCCTGTCCGGCGCTCCATTTCTCGAAGCGAGTGGCCAGAATTCTACAGTGGAGTATAATGCCTCATTATGAATCGCGTGCTCGTCCTCGGTGCCGGCAAGATCGGGTCTCTGATCGCCTGTCTCCTCAATCAACATGGCCGCTACGAGGTTCATCTGGGCGACATAACCTTGGACGCGCCGAAGCATCTGGTCGAGGGTCTCGGTCTGGAACGGGTCATCCCCTGTCTGATGGATGTACGGCATCCGGATGCCGTCGGCACCTATCTCTCCGCGCATCGATTCGAT
>NZ_JBLYIG010000637.1:0-3156 GCF_049222245.1 Nitrospira sp. BLG_2
CAGCGCTTCGTTGCAAACGGAAAACCGCTTATGCTACGGTCCACTCTTTAGACCGTTCTGGATGGTCCCATCGTCTAGCCTGGCCTAGGACGGAGCCCTCTCAAGGCTTAAACACGGGTTCGAATCCCGTTGGGACCACCATCTTCTTTCTGCTACAAAAATGCAGTGCCTAAATAGTATCTAATCGGCTAACGGTGGGATTGGCTAGGCTGATCCTAAAAGGTCTTGTATGGCGGCTTCGATGTCTGTTTTCCTAAACTTCCAAACGTTTTGTAAGCTTCCCCTCATTTGACAGTCTGAACGGAGGACGTTCTGGCACAAACATCAGCGCGGCGATCCCCCGCGCATCGCGCTGCGCCTAGTCCACCACGGGCCGGTCGTAGGTGACGCGGCCAGTGCCGAGTGGTTACAGCGTGATAACGAGGAGCGACCCCCTGACGCGCTGGCGGGTCTACTGCCCTCCAGGTATCGAGCTCAGTTGAAGCCTGACGACCGAGGTCATAACCCTCCGCTTGACACCAATTACGGGCAACAATAGACTTGATCCAACTTAATCAAGAGAAAGGTACATATATGGAGTATTTTTACGGTTTCCGGCCTCTTGGTTACCTCCTTGTGGCGGTTACCTGCTTCCTCACAGCATGTAGTTGGTCAGGCCTCTCTGAAAAAGAGGTATTTACTCTTTATCGCAATACTCCATCAGCCCCTGACTTTCGAGCTCATGTCGCAACCTTCGACGCTGACCATTTTGACGCAGAATTGAGCGAGGTCATTAATTCAAACAATTGTTCAAAGACAGTGGCTCTGCTTCAAGAATCTAAAAAGTGGGAGGGGGTTAAGTTTTGGTGCGAGATGGGTCGTTTCAAGAAGTGAAGAAGCTGCGAAGGATCTGTTGAAGAAGTACCGCGAGAAGATGACATAAAATGCTCGGCTTTGTGGTTCACAAAGGTTCTAGCGTCTGAAGCAATGGCGAGAGGAAAGGAAAGGAAAGAGCTGGCCCACACTCTACGAGAAACCGCCGACGCCACAAGGAGCACTGTGTCAAACAGCGAACCAAGTCTGAATGTCATCATCGACCACGCGGTACCTATCACGGTTTCCGTAGATACCGGTATCTTTGAGATCTCGACTCTCATGTCTCTTGAGATGGGCTTGACTCACATTGCGCTTACAGTTTGGCGGACGGAAGAGCCATTTCGCCGCGGAAACAATGCAAGGACACGTACTGTCCACCCTGATACCGACCTGCGGATGACTCGCATGCTGGAATGTCACTTCCACTGGTTTGGGGTGTCGTTATGTAACTATGTGAGTCTCGTGGGCTTCCTAGCGTCTCTACACAACGGTGCCATCAGTCGCAAGGATCTGGAGACCAAGGAGGGACGGAAGCGCATCGCCGCGGCCTGCAAGACATATGTAAAGAGGGTTCCTGAGATCCGGGACGTCCTGCTGTGGCGGAACAAAGCTGTAGGCGTCTTCTCAATCCACGATACCACAGACAATGACAACCTGGTTACGTTCGACATGGCTCCTATGCATCCAGTTTCCTTTGTCGCGCGTAGGTATCGCGTGCGCCAGTGGGACCAGGGAAAGAGGACACGTGGTGTACGTAAGGATGGGTTTTCCCCATGGTCCATTACGGAAGTTTATGAGCGCTTGGCGTCGAGATATTGGCCATCGTTTCGATGGCCAGCAGCCGAGGCCCACACCGCATCGCGCACTTTCCACAAAGGCCTAAAGGGATTCTCAGCCTAGGGTCACTGATCCCAGGCAAATGGCATTCAGCTTTGCAAGCTGACAGGTGATAAAGAAATAACCGATCGCGCCGAACGCTTAGAGCTCACATAGACGAAAGTTCATCAAACTCCCCTCAGGCAATGGCATGTTCCCTGATTTAATTGAAGCATGCCATCGAAGAAGAACCTCAAGACCCGTTCCAGGCCTACATGGAAAGGCCGAAAACAGTTGCCGAAAGTCCACGGCTTCCCAACTCCCCGATACCAATCGGATACCATGGTCAATGTCTCCACGCTCTAACAACTGACTCTGGCATGAACGCTACGGCGTCTTTGCGCAACGGAACCCATATCCAAAGAGCCGGTTCGTCGGTTGCGCATCGAATCGGTGCGCGGATCGCAGGAACTCCGGAACATATAACCAGGAGCCGCCGCGTACCACCTTGCCTTCCCCCTTCGCCGGCCCGATCGGATTCTTTTTCGGGCCTTTCTTATAAAAGTCATGGTCGTACCAATCGAAAACCCACTCCCAAGCATTGCCGGACATGTCATAAATCCCATAGGGACTCTTTCCCTCTTCGAATGACCCAACGGGGGTTAAAGCCTGATGGTTGTCCCATTCTTTTCTCCCGTAATTGGCGTGGAGCCGAGTCGGAGCTTCATTGCCCCAGGGATAGATGCGTCCATCGGTTCCCCGAGCCGCTTTTTCCCATTCCGCTTCCGTCGGCAGGCGCTTGCCGGCCCATTTGCAATAGTTAACGGCATCCTCCCAACTGACATTGACGACCGGCCGTCTCTGATGCTGAGGTTGATTCATCATATTCCAGTCCGGAGGCTCTTCCATGTCCGTCACTTCCAGGTACCTGGCATATTGCCCGACCGTCACCTCAAATTTGTCCATATAGAAAGCATTCAGGTACACGCGCCGCACGGGCTTTTCGTCATCTCCGAGATTGCTTCCCATCGTGAATTCCCCTGCCGCCACCAGCGCCATGGGCATATCTTGGGTCTGGGCCTGCGCCACTGCTACGGATGAGCCGCTTGACGGCAGTTTGGTTGATACAGCAACGGCTCGCTGCCGTGGAAGTTTCATCTGCAGCTGTTGATAGAGGGCCAGTTGGTCATTGTTGAGACCCAACTCATTGGCGCTGTCCAGAGCCTCCTCCACTTGCCGTATCTTTTCAGGAGACATTTTCTCTCCGCTTATCAGGATCTTCGCATCAGACAGCAACCGCCATGCCGTCACTTCTTCGAGCGACCGCCACACTGTCGCTTTTCGCAAGCGTGGTTGTGTCGATCCGGTTGCCCCGGACTTGGCGTCCAGGTGCAATGCGGTCTCGTAATGTTCTTCCGCGCAAGCCCAGGCTTCTACGCTTCGGCAGGCTTCAGCCAGGTTTACATGAGCCTGTACATTCGACGG
>NZ_JBLYIG010000638.1:0-10825 GCF_049222245.1 Nitrospira sp. BLG_2
CGAGCTCAGCTCGTTGTTGCGCTGACACTCTCTGAAAACCCTATTGCAGATGGCCTCCGTACCCTCCTAGAATCGGCCCTCTGTCGAGGGGTTTATGCCGTTTGCGCTGCGTCCATATCGTCGCTTTCCTGTCGTGAGCCCCGTGACCTACGAGACTGAGGTCAGAGTGGGAAAGGGCATGAGCGCGGTGACATTTGCTTCCTGACCGTGATGCTTCCCACGAATACATCGATCTCGGTGTTGGCGAGAGTGGTCCGCAGGGTACAAGACGAAGACATAGGATTGAAACCCTGGTCATGGAAGCCACCATTTCCAATATGTGGGGAGATTGCGACGCTTGTGAGAGTGTTGGAAGGCAAGGGCCTGGGGACGAAGCAGGCACCGTGTGACCCGCATCACCGAGTTTGCCGTCTCGTGTTTTTTCCGAAATACCGGTCTCCGTACCATTAACAGGAGGACGGCCGGTGCCACGCCGAGAGGAGGAATCATGGACAAGGAGAGAGAACGCGCCGCTGCCGCGATAGCCAGGGCTCAACTGGAGCTTGAAGAGGCTCTTGCGGAACTCGATGTCATGCCCGCGCTGGATTCCCGTGCGGTGGCACTTGCTACCCACATGCTCAACAACTATCTCACCGTCACCGAAGGAACGGTCGAATTGATTCAAAAACACCTGGCGGCCTATGGCGATCAGCAGGTCACGACGTGGCTCGAGGGGTTGCAGCATGTGACCGATCTGATGCATCGGACGGTCAGTCAATTAGTGATGAATACCCCGTCCGCCACCGAACCGGCACTCCGGTTCGAGAAAGTGGAGGTGTCGCTGATGGTTCAACGGGTTTGCCAGTACCACCAACGGGAGGCAAATAAGAAGGGCATTCTGGTGGTGCACAATGCGTCGAGCAGCGTGCCGCCGGTCCGTGCGGATCGGGTCATTCTCGCCGCCGTTTTGAACAACTTGCTTGCGAATGCGGTGAAGTATTCGCCGCCCGGAACGCGGGTCGAGGTGCGCGTGCAAGATGCGAACGGCTGGGTTCGCTGTGACGTGCAGGACCAGGGAGCGGCCCTCAGCCAGGATCAAGCCAAACTCTTTCAAGAAGATGTACTGGGATCTGGTCTGGCCATGGCCCAGCAATTGATCGAACAGATGGGCGGCAAGATCTCCTACGCGAACGTGTCCGGCCAAGGTTCCTGCTTTTCAGTCCTTGTCCCGCAATACAAGACTGAATGACGGTTGACAGACTTATGGATGATTCTAGTATCCACCGCCTCCCATGCCTCCCCCAGACGATCCTGTACCTGCTTTCAGTTTCGATCTAGCACAGTGAGATCACGAGTAGGGTCTCCTTTTTCGAGGGGTTCAATTTGGTGAATTACGCATGAACTGCTATCTTTGGCCGGAAATAGCTCAGGCTCTCCAACCGAAGGAGATCACACCATGTCTCGATTGGTTCAAATGCAAAGAGTCCCACTTCAATGGTTTGCTTTACTTCTCGTGCTGTCCATGGCCGGATGCCCGTGGAACAAGAGCGGGGGGATCATGATCAAGCCAAATGACATGACTCCTCCTAGCCTCACGCTAGATAGCAGCCAAGCGGAGGGACAGAATGTGACAGTACGTGCGGGTGGGACCGGCCAGAACATGACACTCACGAGTAAGACGGGTGTGCTGAACCTGCTCGCTACGGCGAAGGACTCCGAGAGCGGTATTCACGCACTGGAGATCTGGGTTAATAAGAAAACCACATTTTGCGACGCCAACGGATCGTGTATAAGGCATGCCCCATTATTGGGTCGGTTGGCGTTCGAGAGTACCTCCCTACAGAAGAATCCCGGCGAGTCTAGTGCGGAGTCCAGCATCTTAGCTCAGCCGCTGGATCTCTCCAAGGAGATCCGCCAAGGGACAGTCCCCACAGGCACCTCCCTCAGGATAGAGCTGACCATCTTTGCGAAGGCGGTGAACCACCAGGGTGGCCAGACGCAAACGCCAGAAATCACGGTGATATGGAGTGAGCCATAAGGCTAGAGGATGTTGTTTCGGCGTTGGTCAGAAAACGGAGGAACACATTGGTATCCACAAAGGCACTAGCCATGCCCAACCACCTTCTTGGCCCCCCTGCCTCACGGACTGTCGAATCTTCTCAAAATCTTCCGGGTGCGTTGATGGCTGGGACTGAACAGATCGGAGCTGGTCGGCAGCCAAATAGGAAGGAACTATTCCGACCCAGGAACTCACTACACATCGAGACAACATGGGACATGAGATCTTAAAACGTTCCCTACGTCGGTTTGTTGGCCTCGGTGATGGATTTATGAATCACCAAGTCCTGACCTCCATAATTTGACACCCATGTGATCGCCGCCCCCGTGTCATACTTGAGCCGTGTGACCTGAAACCATGCTTCGTGGCGATCTTCACTGACCTTCATGACGATGGTCGCTGGACGCGTCGGCAGGCTGATCGGCGTGCGAAGTGTTCCATCCATGCATTGCACTTCATATAGGAGGGTCCGACCACCCCACGTGAAGCGGCTGGGGACGTTGAGGTCGTTGCTCGGACACACAAACTCTCCTCTGGATTCCGCTTGTGCCGTCAAGTCGCCGGTGATGCGCAGAACATCGCGCCGAGTCACGTCTTGGGCCCAGGCAATGGGCGGAGTGCTCATGGGGTGTTGGATGCGATGGAAAAACCAGCCATAGTTCGGTTGCAACGGGACGAGAAAATAGTAGATCAGCGTCACGGTAGGACACCAGAGCCATCGCCAGGTTCGTTGCCTACTCGTAATGACCGCCAGACTGCCGGCGAGACCAAGAAATCCCAGCGCCATCCAAGGAACTGCGTCCCATAGATAGGGGTAAGCAACGGCATAGTGATTGGGGTGCTTTGCCATCGACCACAGGGTCAACCGTGCACTGCCGACAGTAAATACATTGCACGATGGCAGGATGAGCAGGATCGCGAGACTCAGACCACCCAATCGCGTCAACAAGCGACGATTCATGTGCTAAGCCTAGCAGGGGGCAGCCTGTCGTCAAGGATTGCACACAGTCAGAACGACGCCCACCGCGAGGGCCAGGCGTATTTCCTGGATTCAAATTACCACTGCGCAGGGCAGCCATCTGTGTTATGGTGCTCGACCACTTTGCCCTGACTCTTCTGATCGGTTCTTCGTATGAAGCGGTGGCCGTTTCTATTGTCTGCCCTCCTGTTCGCCTCGATTTCGTCAACCTCCATTCCAGACGTGCAGATCCAAGCAGGGTCCGATCATCAGAATCCCGCAAGTGAGACACGTGCTACGAAGGATCATCACGGAGGGCATGCCGATGAACGGTGGGAGGAACCACACAGAGGGAAGGCATCCTCAGAGTTCACTCATCACGTGACGGGTTCGCTGGAAGTGATCTTTGGTCTCGTTGAGTTGGGGGCTGCGCTTCAGTACCCTCTGCCCTACTGGACTCGCTTCATTCTTCCGGGTGCGCTCGGTCTTATCGGAGGGTTCACGCTGATTTGGAGCGACCGTGACGCGTGGCCGCTTGGCTCCCTCAGCTTTGTGGCGACGTTTTTCGGTGACGACCGTGAGATGATTGAACACAAGGTCTACGGGATTCTTACCTTCGCCACCGCCTTCTTTGAGACGCTCCGTCGCATCGGCAAGGTTCGACACCCGGCGTGGGCCGCGCCACTCGTCTTGTTAGTCCTGGCGGGTGGGCTATCGCTCTTCGTCCATTCCCACGGGAATCACCCCGAAGCGGCGAAGATCCAGTTCCAACACTCGTTGTTAGGCATCGTCGATGTCGGTGCAGCCTTCTCCAAAGGCTTGGCGTCCTGGCTGCCCCGCGCATCGTCTCAAACGAGGAATCGGTGGAACATGGCTTGGGCGGGATTGATCATGCTCTCGGGGTTGCTCCTCCTCGCCTACTCCGAATAGGGTGGGGACTTTGCTGAGATGGAGGAGGCCTCGTTGGAATGCCCTGTGGTCTCTCTGTGTTCAGAAGCTCAGTAATGACGCACGCACTGGTGGCTCAATGGTTACGGGAATATCAGTTGTCCCTGGATAGATTTGGTGGCGCGGTGGGCTGCTCCCAAGTTGCGGAACATCGGACCACACCACGAAGTGATTCGTTCCGTCAAATGCGATACTTGGTTCACCCTCGGCACCAGGGGCCGTAACAATCGCAGTACCTGACGAATCCAGCACACGTCCCACCGGTGAGACCCGTGCTCCATATACATCCGTGCTCTCGGTTGGTCCACTCCCATTGCGTGTATCTCGCCAGACCACCAGATAATTGGTGCCGTCGAACGCGAGTACTGGTTCGACTTGTTCGCCCGACGCGCTGAAGATGGGAAACTCCCCGAGTACCTGTCCTGCCGGCGTCACTCTGGCCCTAGTCGGTCCCGTTCGATGCAATGCCGGAAGGGCCAGGATTGGTGAAGTCCGAATTCGCTTCTGTGACTCCGGTGGCGATGGTCACAGGGACCGAACCGGCTTGTTGCCCATTGACAAGATACGACACTAATTCTTCAGAATTCGTCTGCGCGAACCCCGGGAATTGCGTCACGCTGTGTCTCTTGATCACCCCGATGCCAGGTGCCAGCCACATTGTTTGCGTTTGTCGTGCTGCGGCTGCTGATCCACTTTTCGAGAGACTCACCGTGAAGGTCAATTGCAATTGAATCTGTACGCTATTCGGAAACGTACCGGCGGGAACGTCCACGGTTTCAAACTCGATCACGGTCACCTGAGACGTAAGATTGGCCGTTTCATTGGTCCCATCGCCATCGAGGTCTTGTCCGAAATCGAGACCGCTCTTTGTGATGGGATGGAAGGACGCTCCTACGTGGAGCGGAAACCGCACGTCTTGGTAGGGAATAACTTGGGGCGTGATAGGGTCCCTGGGATCATTATTCCCACGAAAGGTGATGCCTGTGGTCTCCTTCGTCAGGTAGGCGTCCTTCGGCGTGCCGGAGCCATCGGGATTGCTCCGTGAGAACACGGTGGCCGTAACCGATCCAATGGGCTTGGTCCCGGTAATTTTATGCACGTCCTGAAAGTTGATGGTCGGCTGGCCGGTTTCTGCATGGGTTCCGCGAAAATTCCAGACGCTTCCCTGTGCGAACGGAAAATAGTTGCCAACATCCCCGGGGCCTCGGGTGGTTTGTCCGGCTTCGGCAGCATCGGTCATGAACGCAATCAATTCGGTGTTTGCAAGGACGGCAGTTCGAATCGCGGTGATGGTCGCCTCTAGATCGGCTCCACCGGTGAAAGACGTGGCCTTCGTCAGAAGTTTTACGGCCGCCGCGATGTGGTTCACTTCCTTCACGGTGAAGTGACTCAAGGAAGCCTCTGGTATTGACGCAATCCGCTCCAAGACCAGGCGGACCGCCAGTTCCGAAGTCGGGTCTACATCCACGGTGGGGTTCGTCACGAAGGCACGAATCATTCTCCCCGTAGGCCCGGTTACCTGGACGATCAACTCGGTTGAGAACGGGAGACTTTGATCAGTCCAGGTGAATGAGTATCGGCCCTCCGATGTGGTGCTGGTCGCAAGTGTGGTCACACCCGTGCCGGTCGAATTGAATCGTGCCAGCTGTATCGCGGTGCCATCAGGGACCGGACTGAGTCCCACGAATGATGCGTGAGCGGTCCGCATCAACAACTTGGTCAACTGCCCGATGAATCCACGAGGCTCGGTGAAGGCCACCTGTCCATTGGGAGCTTGAACGAAACCCGATATCGTTGTAGCTGCCCCCTCGCTTCCTCCGTTCCCTCCGCTGCACGCTGATAGAAGGAGCACGAGCACGACCATTCCGGCACAATGCCCAAGGTTTTGTCTTCGTGTGCTCATAATTCCCCTGCTATGAAACATGGAAGGAAGATGAAACCACAATTTTCATGCATCAGTTATGAGAAGCTTACTTATCGATAGCTCGACTGCGATGCATGCATCGCAAACACGAATCACTGACGCGATACTCTTCACTAGGAAGTAATTCTGCTCACTGGCATGGGTTGTCTTAGCACAGTCCTCGATTCATCAATAGGTAATGGAAGCCCTACTGCAAGAGACGAAGAAGACCCTAGTGCATGTGAGTGGGGCTATGGAATCAAAGAGATACCCCTCGCTCTCCACGTCCGCTCCTGAGAACTAGTTAATGCAGGAAATGAGGGGGGAAGGGTCTGTCAAATCCAATTTTATGAGTCCGAATTTGGCTACCACGGTGCTACCGAAACAGGGCAACCCAGGGCCATTTATAGCCTCCTCCGGCGCATCGTTGGTTATTGTTTTCGATGGACGTAGATGGTGAAATGGGGACTAGAGAGGATTTGTAAACCGCAGGCCGGAGGTTCGATTCATCTCGCCAGCTTCACACCTTACCGCTGATATTCCAACATCACAGGTCCTGGCCGATATGGGCTGGTATCGCGCTGAAGGTGGGACAGATCCTCAGGCATCAAGAATCGTCCCTCTAACATCTTAGGGAGATGCCTTGTTGCACGCCCTCCTAGAAATGACCATTATCGACTCTATTCCATATCGACCGGACAGGCGGCTTTCTCATTCCACTGAAGGAGGTCATACCATGCCTGGGAAAGCGGACATCATCACGTACATTATCCTTGGAGCCTTTGCATTGGCGATTATCATCTTTGCGTTGATGAATACAGGGTATAAGCAACCGGGTTAGAGAGTGCGTGGTTGTGATTGCCGTGGAGGTGGTTTCCTTATGGCCATCGCCGATGGCTAATCGATGAGGGGTGAAGTGTGCATGGAAAGAGGAATGCGAGAGTCTTCCACAGCACGATCATGGCAAGACAGCAAGACAGAATGTCTTGCCATGGACAAGACATCTTCACTCGCAAACGCCCTAGTTAGTGATCTAGTTCGGACGATGGCAACTGCTTCCAATGAATCCCTGCCTTCGGCTGAAATTCGCGTACCGCTGTGACTTTATTCAGTACAGTTGTGTCGACAAAGGAAGTCATTCTTCCTTACCTGTCCCTCAGAAAGCGAACTGGTAGGTCCGACGAATTCCGAGACAGGTTTCTTCGCTTCCATTCCATATACGCCATCTGTATCACCGACAGGTAGTTCTCGAGTCGAAGCTGCTCCATATCATTGAGAGAGCAGTCAGTCTCCAAGGCGTCCGTCACCTCAAGACTTGCACGGATAAAATTCTTAAAGATAATCGGGTCCATGTAATAGCACGAACGTGCAAGCACCAAGCCAATCATTTTTACCAAGGCCCCCACGAACCCCGAACTAGGAACTCCTCTAGTGATGATCGGAGGTCGCCATCATGCTGTGGCAAGCCCAAAAAGAAGATGGTCTGTTCTCCGCGACCACCCTTCAAGTGTCTGTGGTATTTCATGTAATATTTGATGATGGCAGTTTTACGACTCCATCGCCCATAGTCTTCGCATTCGTGCTGTTGCCATGCTGATGGTCAGAAAACGACTCCCCACTAGATTGAAACGGAATGGGATACATGAATAGTGTGAATAACAATCAGTCGCCATGAGGCCACACGTGTCCCGTTCCGACTTCCGGCTCATGAAGCTTATGGTCCTACCCCCTTCCCTAGGAGCACCCGCATTGGAGGGTTCGTTACGATCGCGAGGGTCGTTCAGAATGGAAGAATGCTCGTAATCGAGTCTGGCTTCTATACGCCGTTATATACAAGGCGGCAAAACGGAATACTCTATGGCAATGCGTAGCCTCCTCCTTCTCGTACTGTTGGTCGGCCTCTCTGGTTGTATCGTGACGTATCGTGATTTTCCCATTGCGAATCCCTTCCCCGGCATGTCTGCGACGCCTGCGCCCGTTCCTTGTCATCAGACCGTTCAGTTTTCATATGGTCTAGCGGAAAGCGAGAGTTATGGAGCGACATGGGGAGGGCCTTATCAGTGGACATATAGTGGCATGTTGTCACCACCGGGCGTGGCCCGTGCCCTGCACGACGCTCTTCAACTTGCGGGCTGTAGCGGTGATCCCCTCTACACGACGTGGCCCAGGACGGAAGTCGTGGTCAAGGTTCTTGAGAAACCGTATCCGTGGCATTGGTATGGTGAGCTACTGGGACGGCTCTCATCAAGTACGTACTTTGTCATTCCGTTCTATATTGATGAAGGCGCCTGGGAATTCTCCTACAGCGTCCACCAAAATATGCTCACAAAGACGTACACATACGACATTACGTCGAGACAATTCTATTGGGTCTTGTTGCTCCCTTTTTCCTGGATGAACGTCTTCACCTACAACCTCGAAGACGCTGTGCGCTCGACGACGGCTCAATTTGTCGCGGATGCCCGGCGAGATGGATATCTGGGAAGAACGGATTGACTCGTGGACAATAGCTGACGTTTCATTAGGTACTGGCAACTAAGCATACGCTACGTTGTTGTTCCTGATCATAAAATACCCGTTACAGCGGACACTATGCATTCCCGATCTTTAACGGCATGCCTGCGCGGACGAGGCAACTATGTCTTTGCATTCCAGCGGGTTTTTCTGAAGGGAAGTACAGGTGCCGGCGACCTCAAAGCTTTTTTCAAGACCGTCTGAGCCCTAGCAGCCTTATCATGGAGCTCGTCCAGTGTGGTTCCAACCGGTTGAATGAGCCAATCGAGTTGTTCGAGCGCTTGTTGAGACTTCTCCAATTCCGCCAGTGATTGCTTCAGTTGATGTTCGAGCACTTCGGTGTCCCGTTGTTGCTTCTCCCGCTTCAATGAGCCCTTCTCCCGCGGCAAGCGTGTCACCGAAAGAACGAGTTGAGCATGGGATAGGGCATCGAAGAGCGCCGAGCGTTCCGTCTCGATTCGCTTTTGCCGGGGCGCCCGATTGACAAAGGTTTCTGCCGTTTCCGCCAAACGCCTGCAGGCTTGAATTAAATCCGCATTGACAGTGCTCATCGCGGGTTTACGCATGGTGACATTGTACCGAGTACACGTTGCACCGCCACTAGTTAAAGCCTTAGGCGGCCTCTTGCACTGAAAGAATCGGGTTACTTCAGAAACCATCGTTTTCACTCACACCGATCTCGCCCTACTGTGATGGATAGCTGTCGATCGGAATCATGACATGGGCATAGGGAGTGCCTGCCCACATGACCCAAGGGCCGCCGTTGTTCGGGTTCGTCGGCACGCCTTTCAACGTTTCCGCATCAGGCACGAGGACCATCACGTGGGCACCGAGCTTATCCACCCACTCATCTCCCGGCTTGGGTTCGGTCGCATATGGATCAGTATTACTCACCGGCCGGTCGCCCTGCAGCATATAGGCAATTCCTATTTGGGTAAATGTGGGTTTTTTCTTGTTCTTCAACGCATCCATGAAATGACGCCACGATTCGTTCATACATATGGAGTCTGTTCCTGCCGTACCGGGATCATCCGGCAAGCACATCCATCCATTGCTTCCGATGCGAACCACTTGTCCGTCTCGATTGAGAATGGTGGCATGCTTCGAAAGCGACGATGGCGCGGCGTTCTCCGCAGCGGCCGATTCGGCTGCTTGACGGACCGCGTCACGGCGCGCCCCTCCCTCGCCGAGGACGAGTGGCGGTGAGAGCGCGACGGTTACGGCGACGATCAACGCTCCACCCAACACCATCATGGATCTCCCTAATCGCATCATGGGCATTTTCCTTTCTCGATAAGACGGCCACTATCATCCGTATCGTAAGCGCTCGAAGATTGCGAGTGCAATGAAAAAGCCGCGGTGCGATAGACGTGATCGAGAGGCGGCGAGATACGCCGTCGGAAGAAAGAGCACGGCTGCCTGAAACACAAAGGCCGCGTCACCCGGGACGCGGCCTTCTGTACATCAACCTAGGAGTCCTCAGATCGAAGGGATCGAAACTTTATCGCTCCGCCTCGGTCAAATTCGCTTCACGTTCAAAGTCTTCCATGTCCGAATCCGGCCGTTCTTTCGTGGTCGACGGATGAAGACCATATTTTCTCAGCATCTTATAGAAGTCGGCTCGGTACCGGCCGGCGAACTGCGCGGCGCGCGAGATGTTTCCTCCCGTCAATTGCAGGACATTCTTCAAATATGTCCGCTCGAATTCTTCTTTGGCCTCCGTCAGCGGCTTGAGCGGCGAATCGGGCGACACACTGACCGCCGGCAGCAAATCCGGGGTGAGCATATCTTGCCGCGACATCACCACGGCCTTCTCGACCACGTTCTCCAGCTCGCGGACATTACCCGGCCAGGGATTGATCATCAATCGATGAAGCGCCGAAGGCGTGAATCCCTTCACCTCCTTGTTCGCCCGTTTCACGCTGAGCTTGAGGAAATGTTGCGCCAACAACGGGATATCGTCCCGACGATCCCGCAGCGGTGGAATGAACAGAGGCACCACTGAGATTCGATAGTACAAATCGTTGCGGAACGTCCCGTTCTTCACCGCTTCACCCAGGTCCTTATTGGTCGCCGCGATGATGCGAACATCTACCTTGACCGAGGTTTCCGATCCGACCTCTCGAATCTCCCGTTCTTGCACGGCGCGCAATAATTTCACCTGCATGGAAAGCGGCATCTCGCCGATCTCGTCCAGGAACAGCGTGCCGCCGTTGGCCATTTGAAACAATCCGCGCTTGGCGCCGAGGGCGCTCGTGAACGCGCCCTTCACATGCCCGAACAGCTCGCTCTCGAACAGCGTTTCGGGTATGGCGGCGCAGTTGAGCGCCACGAAAGGACCTTTCCCTCGCCGACTGTTCGTATGGATGACGCGAGCCATCACCTCCTTGCCGGTTCCGGTTTCTCCAAAGAGCAAAATGGTCGCATCCGAATCGGCCACCTGCGCGATTTGCTGGAAGAGCCG
>NZ_JBLYIG010000639.1:0-3531 GCF_049222245.1 Nitrospira sp. BLG_2
CAGCGCTTCGTTGCAAACGGAAAACCGCTTATGCTACGGTCCACTCTTTAGACCGTTCTGGATGGTCCCATCGTCTAGCCTGGCCTAGGACGGAGCCCTCTCAAGGCTTAAACACGGGTTCGAATCCCGTTGGGACCACCAAACTTTTCCTTCATCTCTCCGAGAGTAAGCGACTCTCAGCTGTTCTCCTGATTCTGCAATCGGACTTCCATAGGACAAAAGGGCGTTGTGAAGCAGTGAAACGGCGGCTCGGAGCTGCTGATTCCAGCCGTATCCACCATGCGAATAAGCCGCAGTCATGGATTCCCCTCCGAGTTGATCCTGTCCCATCCCCCGCAGACGATGCCCAAGCGATGCCGCGCGCACTTCGAGTGGAACGCCGAGATTCTGAAGCCACGTCGCGAAGGTATGGCGGAGATCATGGAAGTGGAGATCAACGACCTTCGCCTCGGTCACTAATCGCCCCCAGAAGATGCTAAACGCGGCAGGAGTCCATCGCCTGAAGATTCTCCCGTCCACTTCCTTGAAGACGGCGTGGGCTTCTACATTCAGGCCGCCGAATGGCTAAGAAGGGAGGCGCGTGAACATTCTAATTTTATCTCTCATTGTACTGATCGGCTGGTTAGTCTGGATCATATTTCGCAGAACATTGCACAACCGCAAGGTCTCACGCGATCGCATCACATCCTCAGCCCATCGAGAGAACATGCCGCATCATAAAGGAGCGCCTGCTGAACTCATCAAAATCCCGGACCCCGACTGCGGGCTGTTCACAACCGAGCACGAGCATCAGGCGTACACGGCTGGCCAACCCGTCTGGATTCGCTACGAAGACAAATCCGGTACGGTCACGGAGCGGGTGGTTGAGATCTATCGTCCAGGGGATAATGAGGTGATCTTCACCTGGTGCCGGAGAAGGCAGGCCCCGCGCACCTTCGTCCGCCGAAACATTCGCAAATGGCGGCTGCTGCCGGAGCGCTTCGACTTTGATCCGGTCGTCGCGAAATACTGGGACGAGGAAGGGACGCGCGATCGGTCAGAAAAGAACCCCTGGAAAGGCTGGTTGCAGCGCCAGCCGAAGGAGATTGCCGACCGGTACAAATAATCAAGAGAGGGAAGCAAAGCGCACCAAAAAAGAAAGCCCCGTCCCCTGTCGAGGGCGGAGCTCAGTGAACAGTGCAGCTTCTTCCATATGTGTCCGGGTCACGTTTCCGCCACCCGTGCAATATGTCCACCATTCTGTTCGATTTTAATGTTATCCTGTTGGTCGTTCTGTTTGTACTAGAAGAATCCCGAAGCTCCGTTATTTGAACGCACGTATGAGAGTCAGCGCCAAATACTGCCAGGCATGCATCGATAAATTATTTCCCGCCACAGCCAAGACGGAGAAAGAAAAACAGTTTCTCGCTGCTCATACCTTCGCACCAAGACCAGCTACTGACTACGGTCCCACTACCGAGGATGGGACATGTGAGCAGTGCGGACAGCGGTCAATTGTGATGTATTATCGCCTGCCAGGCTAATGCGGTGGCTAGACAACATCAAAAAGAAAGCTCCGTCCTCTTTTATAGGTTTCTGTCGAAACAGGTGGAAACTTTCCAGCGTTCCAGAACGCTTTTCCCTTCCCGGTTCTCATTGTGGTAGGTGATAACTCGCGGACACATTCCTCGCAATCATGCGCGGTTTCTTTCATGTCTACGCTCTCATTCCGTTCTATCTACCCAACGCGGTCAATTATCGTGCAGGCGGTTCTAAGGCTTTCGTGAGCCCCACCAAGACATCGGCTTGTCGTCGCTCATACGCCGCTTCCTGCGCTTCCATCGCGCCCAATTGCAATTCAACACAATGAGAATAGAGCTTCAGGTTCTGTGCAGTTCGGTCCGCTTCACCACACTCCTGGGTCGCCGCCAGTAGCTTCGCTTTATTAGATAATGATGTGACGCATCCGCTCAACGTGCTTAATATCATTACCACGATAAAAAGAGACGCTGCTCGTTTCATGGGGTTTCCTCCAGGGCTCGGGCGGTACATCAATCCAGTCGTCTCCTTTAGGGGCGTCCGCTGGTAAGGCTCCAAGCCTATGCAATGGGAGTTAAGCGGTCTACGCCTCTTTGGTTGGGATGCGTAGCCAGGTTGAGGCTCCACGCGGTGAAGGACGAGTTGCAGCACGAGTCTCCTTCGGCGTACTGTGGCTCCCCATCTCATCCCACGAGGACATTATGGCCAATTCCACCCATCAGGTATCATTCACACGCACCGTGGTTCGGTTTGTGTCGAGCTGCACACCCATCGAGCGCCATATCCTGCCGGGCAAGCCGCTCACAGACACCGAAATGGATTTGATCTCCAACACGGAGTTCATCATTTTCCGACGTGGGAGTGGCGGAAGCGTGGCAAGAGAGCAGAGCTCAGGCTCCAATAATCACGTATATCGGAGGGTATCGCGTGGCAGGAAGTGGTCCGTGATTAAGGAAACGCGGGTCCCCTATACAATCCTCGCGCCCAAACAACGAGTCTGCGGATTGTCTTCCCATATGTCCCCAGAATCGAGCCAGTGTCGGACTTCGAAGCACGGGCAGGGAGATCGAGGGCGTCAACGATCCGTTTCGCCTCGGTGAGTGCCGCTGTCGCCGCCATTTCGCGAGAGGCGAAGTGGCCATCAGGAGACCCGGTGTGGAATTTCCAGCAGGTTGAGTGGAATTCGATAATGCGATACGAACACTGCCATGTTTCGTCAGCTTGGCGCTTTGGCGTGACCTCAATCTTGCGCTGCTTATAGTCGGGCATTGTCTATCCTCTGGTGTACGAACATCTTCACTGCGCGAAGGTGCAGATTCCCATGATCGCCTTCATGAGACGGTGGCCTCATCAGACCCACTCCTCAATGCGCATGTTGGATCGCCAGAATCACAGGTGAGACCAACTGGACATGAGACCACGAGTAACTCTCTTGCAGGACGTAACAATGTTCACTAAGTAGAACGTGGGTTTCGAAAGGGTCTGCGCCAATCCCATTGCAAAGGCTTTGATCTCGGTCACCCATAATGTTACGTGGCTTATCCACCATTCGCTGTGGCGGGCTACCTTAGTAGTGGAGGATTTCTTGGTCCAATAGCTGACAATGTCATCGGCGAGGTGTTCCGCCATCACGGCGATAGACACTAGAAGCCCCAGGAGGATGAGTTGGTTCAAGCTATACTGTCCGAACGCCACCGGGGTGTGTGACCAATAGGTGGTCACCAGTAAGACGCCACTCCACGCGAGAACCGACACACCTATTTTTAGGTACCGATACTGAGCGCTCATTGTTTCGTGATCTTACAAGAGAGGATTAAGAAGGACTCTCCCATCAAGAGAGAAAGGAGGGTTTTTATACTGTATGCTGTTTGAATCACTCTTAATGAAAAGTGAATGATCAGTCTATTCCTCGAAAGAATGGTTTTTAATACGAATGAGGGGGTCTAGGGGTCTATTTTTGTTTTGCAGGGGTAAAGGCTATTGAGTCGCAATCCCCCCTTCTGCTTGATGTGG
>NZ_JBLYIG010000640.1:0-1776 GCF_049222245.1 Nitrospira sp. BLG_2
GTTGTGTCCGCCAGGATATTCTTTACCGCCTGCGCTTCATCGAACACGATCACGTGGAAGGTCATCCGCTCCAAGATCTCGATGTCGCGGCGGGCAAGCCCATAGGTCGTGATCACCACCTCGCCGTCTTCGGCATCGAGCGCCCGCTCGTTCCCACTGTAGATGTGGACCTTCAAGCGGGGCGCGAAACGCGCCAGTTCCTGTTCCCAGTTGAAGAGGAGACTCGTCGGCACGACGACCAGATGAGGCCCCTTCACGGCGCGAGCCGCCTTGATGCGTCCTTCCGCGCTGGCGGCCAGCAGGCAGATGGTTTGAAGAGTCTTCCCCAATCCCATGTCGTCGGCCAGGCAGGCGCCGAACCGTTGCTCGTAGAGAAATGTCAGCCAGGCATAGCCCTCCCATTGGTAGGGACGAAGCACCGCATGCACGCCTTTCGGCAACGGCGGTTTCTCGATCCGCTCGAATCCCAACAAACGTGTCAACACCGCCTCGTCCTCGGCGGGCAACGACACGGGGATGCCTTGTTCTCGCAACGCCAGCCAATCGAGGATCTGCAACCTGGGCACGCGTACGACCTCCGCTGTTTTCCGATCCGCCCGGGCCTCGCCCGTCAGGCCGATGATCGCGCGCAGCCGTTCCATGGTCCGGCTGTCCAAAACCCGCAAGCCGTGCGCCGTCCGGATCAGCCCGCCCTGCCGGAGAGCCTGCCGCCATTCCGCCTCATTGACCGGCATGCCGTCGCAGCGAATTTCCGGCCGGATCTCGAACCACTCGATCCCGGTCTCCTCTCGGTCTTGACGTCCGACTTGCACGGAGCAGTCCCATCGAGTGGCCCGGAGCGGCTGGTCTTCGTAGAGCAACGTGATCCCGGCTGCCGTCAGTTTTTCCAAGAGATCCGGCAAACGTTGGAACAGCACCTGGGAGTCGAGCGCCATGGCATCGTACGGCTGCATCCCGCGAAAGGCATCCAAACCAAAGACCTCGAATGGAATCCGGTACAGCAACATTTCGCGGCTTTTGTCGATCGCCTGCAGCGTCCACCGCTCGTTCTCAATCTGCAATCGCACATCCGGTCGGACGTACGCAGACAGATGGTGCCTCAGCCATTGAGCGGCCTCAAGACGAATGCTCCGCGTCCAATCGGTCTGGTCCAGCGCCGTCTTGATGCGGTAGTCTCGTTCCTTGGCTTCGCCGACCGTGAACAACGTGAAGAACAGACCGTAGAGCATGACCTTGCGTTTCTGCGCCCGTAACGGAGCGGAAACAGAGCGGCCTTGTTCCAACGCTGAGATGAAGGAAAAGGTCGAGGCGCTCGGCGCGAAAGTGCTGTCACCGCGCCGGCATTGCGTCTGCAACGTCCATGCGGCGGTGGGCGTGCCGGCCTCGTCGGAGAGAGGAGCCAGCATCAACGAGTACGACGCCTCTTCGGCCGCCGACACAGGGGCAGAAGAATGAACCGGCGTTTCTGTCCCATCCACGCGCAACAGAAGGTCGCGCAGGGTCTTGTCGGCCTGTTTGTGGATTAGATCGATCTGCGCGGATTGAAACTCATCTCGCGAGACGGTGAACTCCATCTCATCATGAATGCCCTGCCGTCGTCCACAGCCTTGGCCGTCCGGCAAGATCGCCGCGCACAACGTCTCACCCGGTTCTCCGTGCGGATACGTGTTGACACCCCTGAACCCGTCTCGCAACACGCGAAACGAGGCCCATCCGCTTTCGTCCTCCATAAGGAGCAAGCGACGGCCTCTTACATCAGCCACGAAGTTGCGAAAG
>NZ_JBLYIG010000641.1:0-4014 GCF_049222245.1 Nitrospira sp. BLG_2
AGGATTGGAACCGCACGCAAAGAGAGTATCCAGAGTCTGAATGTTTTTCTCAGTTATTTGAAGCACAGGTCGCGAGGGCGCCTGACACCATTGCGGCGTCAATGGGACAGAAGACACTGCGGTACGGTGAGCTCAATGTCCGGGCGAATCGGCTGGCGCGCTATCTTCGAACGTTGGGTGCCAAGCCGGGCATGACGGTGGGGATTGGCCTCGAGAGATCCTTGGAGATGGTCATCGCATTGCTGGCCGTGCTTAAAAGCGGCGCGGCCTATGTCCCTCTCGACCCTGAGTTTCCACGAGATCGGCTCCGGTTTATGATGCATGATGCGTCGGTTGCCGCCGTACTGACAACTACGGATCTATCCGATCGGTTTGATGCTCACATCTGCCGCTTGGTACGTCTTGATCGAGAGGAGGCAAGCATCGCGCAGGAAGCCGACCACGACCTCGGCGCGATCGCGGCTCCTCAAGACCTGGCGTACATCCTGTATACATCCGGTTCAACGGGACAGCCTAAGGGCGTGGAGATTCCGCACCGAGCCCTGGTGAACTTCCTGTGTTCGATACGACAAGAGCCGGGAAGTTCGGCTGAAGATATCATGCTGTCCGTTACAACCATTTCCTTCGATATCTTCGGCCTGGAGTTGTATGTGCCGTTACTGACCGGAGCTCGGGTCGAGATCGCCGGTCGCGCAGTTGCAATGGACGGACGGCAACTGCGGGCTCTCTGCGAAGCCGTTCAACCGACGATCATGCAAGGAACGCCTGCCACATGGCGAATGCTGATTGAGGCGGGATGGCGGGGCAGTAACAGACTGACGGTACTCTGCGGAGGGGAACCTCTTCCCCCTGATCTGGCGGCGTCATTGTTGGATCGGAGCGTTGCTCTGTGGAATATGTATGGCCCGACCGAAACCACGATTTGGTCCACGATCGAGAGAATCGAACGGACTGATCGGGAGATAACTATCGGGAGACCGATTGCGAATACAGAAGTATACATTCTGGATCAATTCTTTCAACCGGTTCCCATCGGCGTTTCCGGCGAGCTTTATATCGGAGGCCAGGGACTAGCACGAGGCTATCGCGGCAAGCCCGATTTGACACACGAGCGGTTTATCCCTCATCCATTTTCGCATGATCCACTCGCGAAATTGTATCGAACGGGAGACTTGGCACGGTATCGCTCTGATGGTCGCATCGTACACCTCGGTCGCTTGGATCACCAAGTCAAGATCAGAGGGTTTCGAATCGAATTGGGTGAGATCGAGTCCGCGCTGAGTCGCCATCAATCTGTCCGTCAAGCCGTGACCATGGTAAGGGACGATCGGCAAGGTGTAAAACAGTTGGTGGCCTATGTGGTCTGCCAGGAGGGACCTATCCCAAGCCAGGCGGAGCTGCGAACCTTTCTGCGATCGGTGATCCCGGATTATATGATCCCTTCGCTCTTTGTCTTTCTGAAGACCATGCCTTTGACGGCCAATAACAAGGTCGACCGGCAGGCATTGCCATCTCCGACCTCCGCTCCGACAAGTGATCCAACTCATGTTGCGCCGTGCGATCGAATGGATGTCCAAATGGCGGCCTTGTGGCAACAGGTGTTCGGGATCGACAAAATCGGGATTCACGATAACTTTTTCGACCTCGGCGGCCATTCGCTCAAAGCGGCCCAACTGTTCCACCTCATCGAAAAGGTTTATGGGAGACACCTTCCTCTGGCTACTCTGTTTCAGGCACCGACCATTGCCGCGCTCACAGCCGTTCTTATACAAGAACAATGGCTACCGCCATGGCAATCACTCGTTGCAATTCAGCCCAGCGGCTCATCCATCCCTGTGTTTCTGATTCCGGGAGTCGAAGGCGATGTGTTATGGCTGGCTCAGTTGGGTAGACTTCTGGGTCAGGCCCACCCGGTGTATGGCTTACAAGCGCGTGGATTCGACGGGAAAGCGGAACCATTTGGGTCAGTGCCGGAGATGGCAAAACATTACATTGCTGAAATACGCGCATGCTTCGCGCAAGGGCCATGCGTCATCATCGGCGCATGTACCGGCGGACTGGTCGCCTATGAGATGGCGCAACAACTGATCGCGCTGAAGACGGAGGCCACACCGGTGGTAATCAATAGCTGGCATCCGGCTTCGTATCGCTCCCATCAGAATCCGCTCCCAATCGGGCTTGCATTGCCGCTGACCATTTTCTCGATAGCCATGCGCACCCTTGGCGAACTTCGACGTAGCCCCACAAAAGATTGGTGGTCCGTCATGCGGCGAAAATGCGGCAAAGTCCTGTCACTTTTACAAAGACCGACGGGAGAAGAACTGAGACGGCGTCAGATCAAACGCATCGAACAAGCGATGTTCCATGCGGTCGCTCGCTATACCATTCGTCCATATCCTGGACGCGTGCTCAACATCGTGGCTGCGGAACGAGTCACTGCGCAAGATACGAGATATGCATGGAACGAGCTGGCAGAAGGAGGATGTCAAACTGTAAAGATTGCAGCTCGTCGTACCGTAGAGCTTGTCGCTTCGCCGCATGTCGAGGAAGTGTCCTCCCATATTCGCCACTATATCGACGAAAACTGTTCCTATACACCCGTCCGACCGAACAACAGGGCTGCGTGATCTTGGCACCTCGTATTGCTCGACATTGGAGGCAATGTCGTTCAGGATAGCACCGTGCTGATCTCATTCCGGTCGATCGAGCGCCTAACCGGCACAAACCGGCAGGATCGCATCGCCCTAGAACCGAATGCCATTCATCTCTGGGCGATTGAGCTCGACGGATCATCACACTGTTTGAAGCTGTGCGCGGAGTGGTTGGATGAAGTCGAGCGCCACAGGGCGGCTCGCCTGGTCCGAGAGGAAGACCGTCGATTTTACGTGTTGGCTCACGGAGGCCTCAGGGCAGTGCTGAGCAGGTATCTTGGAGTCAATCCCGATGTGGTCGCGCTGGTTCGCGGTGAAACAGGGAAGCCCTCTCTCATGGGGGAATTGAGAGATCGGTCCGCAATCACGTTCAATCTGTCCCATGCCCATGGTCGTGCGCTCATCGGCGTCTCAAAAGCGCAGGAGATCGGAGTCGATCTTGAATTCGTTCGCGCGGACATCGAGGTTGCGAATCTATCCGAGCGCTTTTTCACTCACTCCGAACATACAGCGATCATGCGGGCGACTGAGGAGCAGCGCGCAACGAGATTCTTCCGCTACTGGGTTGCGAAAGAGGCGTTGCTCAAGGCGCAAGGTATCGGTCTCGGGGGACTGCCCGATTGCGAGATTTTCCTTGATGCGGACCGATTCAATACGGATATTCGAACCCGATTGGGTGCTCAGTTCCCAAATACGTTGCGGGTTCGTTTACTCCCTTGTGAAAAGGGATGGGAAGCAGCGGTGGCCGCCCAGAGGTTACATGCGGTTGAACAATGCGGCCTCGAGCACCTGTAACGGCTCTTCTTGTAGTGTGCTGGCTTTGCTCAATTCCACCGAGCGCAACACAAGATTCTTCAACGACTACACTCTGGCGAGTGCTGTACGCATTGCCGAAGCCAAGAATCGATTTGATTGAGCAGCACGACGACCGCTCGGTTGGCAGCCTGAACACCCCCATAGGGATTCTCGCTCGTAGCGTTCTCCACGACCTCAAAAGTCCGCGAGCTCAGAACAGTCGACTCTTTCAAGTCGACCAGCTGGGCCCGGATCATCACCCGCACATGACTCGGTTGCTGGAAAAACTCCTGCTGTAAGAGGAAGCCGTGAGTATCAAGGCGATAGTCCCCGCGGATCGTGCTCGGCAGCGGGATCACAGCACCCCACACTTCCGTCTGATTGAGCGCCTGGACCATCAACGGAGCGAACATGCGCACCGGCGTATCGGCCCATTGATTCACCGCATAGTACTCCAGTTCGTACGGCCGTTTGACATACACCATGCGCTGCGTCTCGAATCCGGGCTCGGCTTGAGGCTGGCTCACCAACAGCACCGGACCTTCAAGCTTGCCGGAACGGGCGTCGC
>NZ_JBLYIG010000642.1:0-1533 GCF_049222245.1 Nitrospira sp. BLG_2
CGATGCCGGATCTTCAGCTTCGATCACTGTTTGAATCAAGAGTTTCAAGAAGCGCGCAAGGATCATAACTATGTACGAAGAGCCATATCGGTGGGTGGAAGCAATCGGAAATCGCCGACAATATCTCGACGATCAGCTTGAGGAGGGGGCTCCTGTCGTCGGCGTCGCGTATGAGCGCGGCATTTTGCTCATGACAATGAGCAAAGGCACGCCGAAGTTATATGAGATTTACGATCGCTTAGCTCTGGGAGGCATGGGTCACCCGGCCGATTTGGAGAAGCTGCGCTTCAACCTGCTGGAAATGGCTCACGTCGAAGGATTTAATCGTTCCGCTTCCGATGTGACCGGGAGTCGCCTGGTGAAGTACGGTATCGCACCGGTCATCAAACAGGCGTTCGAGGAAGTGTTCAAAGCCCCCTTCATCGTGAAAATGTTGTTGGCGGAATTAGGCCGGAAATCCGGAAAAGATGGTTTTTTGACGATCAACTACGACGGAACTTTTGAGGAAAAGAGGCAGTATGCGGTGCTTGCCGCTACGCCGGCGGCCGAGCAGAAGATGATCGAGTATGTCCGGAAACAGTCCATTGGATCGCTGAAGGATGCTGTGGATGCGGCAATTCGTACGTGGGCGGTCGGTGATCGAGCGCAACGCCCAACACTGGAGGATGGCGAAGGCCATGACGAAGCAAAGACCGGCCCTGATCAATCAATGACTGACGTGGAGACGCTCTATGCTCATCTACGTCGGTGCATTGCCGAAAAAACAATTGAATGTGCTCTGCTTGATCATCACGTGCAAGGACCATCTAAATATCGAACACTTGGGGCTGATGAGCTGAGAACAATGCTCCCGGCGGATCTGAACCCATCACTTACCGAATCATGTTGAATCGCATCTTTGGCTTGGAGACTGAATACGGACTCTTGGTTCACGAGGATCGTCCCGACCATTCCCCGACATGGTTTGCCCATAAGATTCGTGACTATCTATTCCAGGTTCAGCGGCGAGGCGTGCTGGACCTGCACCATCGCGGGCATGACGAGCCTCCGGGCAATGGAGGGTTTCTCATAAACGCCGGACGAATCTATCTGGACATGGGGCATTTAGAGTATGCCTCGCCGGAATGCCATTCCCTCACGGATGTGGTGGCGTCGGACCGTGCCGGTGACCTCTTGCTGCAGCAAGCCATCGAAGAACTCGGCTTCTCAGAACAAGTGTCCTTGATCAAGAACAACGTCGATCATGAAACGGATGCGACCTTCGGATCGCATGAAAACTATCTGGTTTCTCGACGATTTCCTTTTTCGAGGCGCGGGCTGGCACCGCTTGTGACTTTTCTTGTGACCAGGCAGGTTTTTACCGGCTCGGGGCGGGTCGGTTCCGCCGCTCCACAAGATTCTTGGATTCAGACGGATCGGTTGCTCATTCCACGTTCGGCTCTCGGTGCGCGTCATGTATCGGAGCCGCCCTTTCAAATCTCCCAACGTGCCGACTATATCGTGAATGACTTTTTCGAATGGGTGCAGCACAAT
>NZ_JBLYIG010000643.1:0-2124 GCF_049222245.1 Nitrospira sp. BLG_2
GGCTGAAACAAGAGCCGGTCTCTTCTTCGGAGCTGGAGAAGGTGCTGAATAATTTGGACGCCGATCTGGTTCGGGGTCTGAGGTCGAACAGCGGCCTGGCTTCTCAAATCGCATTGTATCAGGCGGTAGCCGGAGATTGGCGCTATATCCTGACATCACGTGATAAGGTTGCCGCGGTCACGGCTGCCGATGTCCAGCGGGTGGCGAAGCAGTATTTTACAAAGTCGAATCGTACTGTTGCGGTCTTGGTGAAGAAAGGCGCCGATAACACCGTTGCGGCTATGCCGGTCGGCGAGGTGATGCCATGAACCAAGCGAGGGGGCACAGGTTTGGAGGGAGCGGCTTTCGCCATATGGGAAGAATGCTTGGCATGGTGGTGATATTGCTGGCGTCCGTGGTCGTCGGCTATTCGGCCGACCTGACGCTCGGTGATCCCAGGACCATGACGTTTAAGCCGGTGGAATTCTCGCCACCCGATCCCGAGCGGGTCGTACTCGACAACGGCATGGTCGTCTATCTGTTGGAAGATCATGAATTACCTCTGGTCACGATCACGGCGACGATGCGGACGGGTAGTTGGCTCGATCCGACCGATAAGATCGGATTGGCTGCCATGACGGGAGCAGTGATGCGGACCGGCGGCGGCGGAGGCCTTTCCTCGGAGCAGGTTGATACCGAACTGGAACAATTCGCCGCCGATGTAAGTATCGGGATCGGTCGACAATCAGGGTCGGCGTCTCTCGATGTCCTGAGCAAGGATGTGAATCGAGGGCTGGAAATCTTCGCCGGTCTCATTCGGACTCCGGCGTTCGATCCCGCTCGTGTCGAATTGGCCAGGTTACAGGCCCTGGAGGCGATCCGTCGCCGTCAGGATAATCCCGGGTCCATCGTCGGCCGGGAATTTTCCAAAATGCTCTACGGGACCGATCATCCGAGCGCGCGAGAAAGCTCGCCGGATTCGGTGAAACGCATCACGAGAGATGATCTCGTCACATTCCATCGCGACACGATTCATCCGAACGGTATGATTCTCGGTGTGACGGGTGACTTCAACAAAGCGGAGATGGTGGCCTCTCTGCGTAAAGTGTTTGGAGATTGGAAAAAGGGAATGGTGCCGGAGTTACGTATCCCTGATGTGCCGGCGGCGGAGTTGTCCAAACCGGTTGTCAGGTTCGTCGGGAAAGACACCTCGCAGACCCATCTTCGAGTGGGGCATCTCTCGATCAAGGAGAACGATCCCGACTACGTCGCATTGGCCATCGCGAACGATATTTTGGGGGGAAGCTCATTCCGTAGCCGCCTGTTCAACGACGTGCGGACGAAACGGGGGTTGGCCTATTCCGTCGGCAGCCGCTTGAATACGGGCATGCACGACCAAGGTGTCTGGTTGATGCGGGCGGAAACCAAGATGATCTCCACCCAGGAAGTGATCGAGCGGTTTGTGGCGAATATCGAACGGATGCGCGCTGAGCCGGTGACCGATGCGGAGCTTGCGGAAGCAAAGGAAGCGTATGTCAATTCGTTCGTATTCTCCTTTTCCAGCCCTTCGGCGATCGTCAGTCGGCTGGTCGAGTTGGAGTACGATGGATTGCCGAAGGACTTTCTCCAGCAGCTACGCGCCAAGGTCATGCGACTGACCAAGGAAGACGTCTTGGCGGCGGCCAAGAAACATTTGCACCCGGATCAATTGAAGATCGTTGCCGTCGGATCAGGGGAAGCGTTGCCGAAGGCTCTTGCGACGTTTGGAGACGTGAAAGAAATCAAACTGTCGCCGGAGGGGTGAGGTATGGCCATAGACTCTGAAACAATATTCGGCAGGTTCGTCGAAATGATCGAGAAGCGCTTCGACGTTAATCGTGATGACGGACGGTCAAAGGTTCTTCATTTGCACTGAGCGTGAGTCAGCGTCCCTGCTCAGGAGACTGGGAATTGGCGAAGGTGATTTCGGCCTGTACACTCCTGAAAGTTCTGTTGAGTGGTGGGGAGTGAGAAAGTCGATTTCGAAGAATTGAAACGCATTTATGGAGACAAGTGGGTTCTGATTCTTTTGGGCAATCACCCGGAATCTGGTTATTTATACACGCCGGAGGATGTGAGCAACTCCGTACCTTCCTGGGCGCCTGA
>NZ_JBLYIG010000644.1:0-2346 GCF_049222245.1 Nitrospira sp. BLG_2
TCTGGAAACGGTCAATTATTCAAGCTTTTCCGTCTCCTATGCCATCGCGTCATGAGAGGGCTCGGGATGGGAAGCTCACGCGGGAACCATGGTGAGAAACCATGGGGGAACTTCTTCAGTCATGGAAGCGAACTTCCGGGCGGTGCTGCTCGCCGGAATGCCGGGGAAGGTGGCGCCTCGGCTGATGCGGATATACCGGAAATGATCGGCAGCGCCCTCCATGAGGGAAGATGAGCTCGACCGGAGATAGTGACGCCGAAGGGCCACCACCTCGGCCAAGTCGATCGATTCGCCGATCGGCAAACCGGCAAGAGCATGATACACCTCGCCGAAGATTGTCGGCAGATTGGCGGAATTAAAGGGTTGTTCCGTCGGACGATGGCGCGAGTCCTCCAGCAATTGCGCCAGCAGTTCCCAGAACACCTGCGAATCCACGGCCCCCAGCACACACAGGAGTCCGCGACGGGCGAGCAGTCTCAAGAGAGTGAGGGGGCCGACGATCTCGAACTTCCACGGAGGGAAAAGAAGCGAACGGCCGGCATGCCGGACTTCGAGGGCTTGTTCTTTGCCGAACCTTGTCCGCTGAAACGTGCCCTTGGTGCGCTCCAGCTCACTGCTGATGAGTGTCTAGGAAAGCCTGGTCGGCTCATAGGCGAAGGTCGGTGTGGCCGGCGCCCAACAGGTGGCGACGGCATATCGCGGGGCCAGCAGTCCCTGTTGCTCCAGCTCTCCACGTTCAAACATGTCTTGATTGCCGAAGAAAGAGAAGGAAAGACGTTCCTTCCGCTGTAACGTCTGCAGTCTTTCCGGATTTGCGTGAAGCGGACCGCCCAGTTGAGAACGGGGATCGAGTCGATCCAGGCAGTGGACGATGAATGGCCGTTGTTGTTGCTGGAGCTCGGGGCCGTACATGCCGACTAACTCTTCGGCAAACGAGAGATCGCCGGCCCCGATTTCCAATACGGATGCCACGTCAATGCGACGAAGGAAGTCGAAAGGGTTCTCGAACTCGCGCACGACTTCTTCAACCTCTTTACTCGATAGACGAGGCACCGGCCACTTCGAGGTGGCTGTGGGCACCAGCTCAAAAAAGACGGCCAACGCGCGTAAGGCCTTCGCCCGTGGAAGGCCCGTGACGGACTTGAGGACTGCTCCGTCGAGATCCTGAACCTGGCGCGGCTCGTCTTCCTCGAAGAGGCGCAATAGCCGATCTTTCACGGAAGCCGGAAGATCTTTGCCACGAACGGCCTCACACAGTCTCGCGATGGTGGAAGGAAAGGTGGTCTCTTCCAACAATTGTTTTGATGTCTCCCATTGTCCGGGAAACCGGCGCGCGCGGACACTCACGGCGCGGCGGAATTCAGCGAGTGGGTCGGAACTCATGAAGCGTGGTCGGCTATGCGTGAGAGGATCACCAAGGACTGCTGGATGCGAAGCATAGTCATCTTCAAACTTCAGCGTCAAGTCCGCTTGTTCACGCTTGTTCGGTATGGTAGGAGTGGTTCATGAAATCACCATTCCTGTCGGCCGACCCGCTGGCCTGGCGCCCGGCCGCCATACTGCGCTCGCTCGTGGCTCTGCTGATCTTCTCGATCGGGTGTGCGGGTGGTGAACGCGGCGGCTACCTGGATGGCGGCGTCGATGAGGGATGGCAACCTTGGCAGATCCTTGAGACTCAAACCGGCCGCGTGCTCCCGTTTTCAGAGTTCATCACGATCGTGGAACGACACGACATTGTCTCCCTGGGAGAGGAACATCACAATCCGTACCATATCCAAGCAGCGCTGAAAGTGTTGGGTCAATTGGTGGCGGATGGCATTCAACCCACCATCGGAATGGAGATGTTCGGCTGGGACGGCCAGCCGGCCCTCGACGATTATGTCACGACCACTCAGCCGGTCACGAACGAGTTTTTGGAGCAGGTGCGCTGGAAACAAAATTGGGGTGGAGCATTCGAAGACTACGCGCCATTGGTGACGTTTGCTCGCGATCGGCAGTTGTCCGTCCGGGCAATGAACCCACCCAAACCTTTGATTCGTCGCGTCGTGAAAGTGGGGTTCGATCAAGCCAAGCAAGAGTCTGAATGGGCGCCCTGGGGAATTCTACAGGAGGATATCGTTGACGACCCAGCGTACCGCGAGAGGATTATGGATCAGTTGAAACGATGCCACGGTGGAACTGAGGAGCACTTCCGGACGATGTATGAGGCGTCGATGGTCCGGGATGAGGGCATGGCCAGAACCCTGGCAATCAGGCTAGACGAGTTTCGTCGCGAGAATGACGGCCCCCGTCGTATGATCGTAAGTTACACGGGAGGAGGGCATGTTCAATATAATCTTCCCGTGC
>NZ_JBLYIG010000645.1:0-5041 GCF_049222245.1 Nitrospira sp. BLG_2
GACGGGTGAAATGATCACGCGATTCAAGCGGGATGTGCTCGATCATCAGCCCAACTATGTGCCCATTCTCGGGGGAACCAACGATCTGGGGGGGAATGCATCACCGTCCAAAATCATGCTCAATTTGACCATGATGTACAAGCAGACTCGCGCGATGGGAGGGTTGCCTATTCCGGTGACGGTTCCGTCGATACGAGTGGAAGACGCTTCTTCCAGTCGAGAGGGACGGGAGTGGATAACCGACCACCTTGTTCGCCGACATCAATTGAACAAGTTTATCCAAGATTATGCCGGCTCCAATGGCCTTGCCTACGTCGATCTTTTCGCAACCACCGTGGATCCTGAGAGCGGGCAATTGGCAGAACTGTACTCGCACGACGGGATTCACCTGACCACCGCCGGGTATCGGCTATTCGCCGAAAAGGTGGCTCAAGTCTTGAAACCATTGTTGGCACGAGCCACATCATCATGAGTGTGCTTCAACCCGTCACGGATCGAGACTTCGACGCGGTCATTGAGGCAAGCTCTGCCCCTGTCCTGGTGGAATTTTGGAAACCAGGCTGCGGTCATTGCCGAGCTTTGATGAAGGAATTGGAACAGTTGGGACAGGAATTGGGCGAACGGGTACTCATCTTGACCATGAATACCGATGAGGAATTTCAGATCCCCGCCGAGTTGGAAATCTCATCGCTTCCCGCGCTGGCGTTATACCGCGACGGCGAATTTATAAAGTTTATCGGAGGGCTCGGAAAACGGCATGAAATAATGAAACAGATTGAGAGTGATATTCGCGATGACCCAAAAGCGGTATCATAGGCAGATCCCGCAATTCTATTCAGACATGTTTCTACAGGGTCTCTAGCGGTTATTTATAGCACCCGCCACGTACGGCCGTCATTCTGGATCAGCCGGTCCGCTTCCACCGGTCCCCATGTCCCGGCTTGGTATTCGGGGAGCCAGCGTTGTCCCGACTTGTCCCACGCTTCGAGGATCTGGGTGATCCAGGCCCAGGAGGCTTCCACCGCATCTCGGCGCATGAAGCGAGACGCGTCTCCAACCATCACATCGAGCAGAAGGCGTTCGTAGGCTTCTGGAGACGGTCGGCCAAAGACCTCGCCATACTTGAAGCTCATCTCGACCGGATGTGTCTGGGTGCGAGTGCCCGGTACACGTGAGACGATGCGAAGCGAAAGTCCTTCTTCAGGCTGAATCTTCAAGGCCAGGACATTCGGAGGTTGCGGAGCTTGTGCGTTTGCGTTAAAGAGGATTTGCGGAATCTCTTTGAACTGAACAGCGACCTCGCTGGCGCGGCTGGGTAAAGCCTTTCCTGTTCGCAAATAGAACGGAACCCTCGACCAGCGCCAATTCTCCACAAAACACTTTACCGCGACGTAGGTTTCCGTGGTGGAATCCGGTTTGACCCCTTTTTCTCGCCGATAGCCGGGGATGGGCGCGCCATGCGCGGTGCCTTCTGTGTACTGAGCCCGTACCGTAAACTTCTCCACATCCTTCGTCGTAATGGGTCTCAGGCAGCGAAGCACTTCCATTTTGGCGTTTCGGACCACATCCGGGTCCAATGAGTACGGCGGCTCCATGGCGACGAGGCAAAGCAATTGAAGTAAATGATTCTGGATCATGTCGCGCAGAGCACCGGCTTCCTCATAGTACGTTGCCCTGGTCCCGACGCCCTCGGCTTCGCTGACAGTGATCTGAACATGATCGACGTATTTATGGTTCCAGATCGGCTCGAAAAGGCTGTTGGCGAACCGCACGACCATGAGGTTTTGAACCGTTTCTTTCCCCAAATAATGGTCGATTCTGAAAATCTGCGATTCATCGAAAACGCGGCCCGTCACTTCGTTAATGGCCCGTGCGGAAGCCAGGTCACGCCCAACGGGCTTTTCTACGATGATGCGGGAATACGGCCTGTTCGGCGCCGGCCGAGCGGCCAGTCCGGCCTTGTCCAGTCCTTCACAGACAGCTGCGAACGAACTGGGTGGAATGCTGAGATAAAAAATCCGGTTGCCCGGCAATCCAAATCTCCGTTCAATTTCTTCGGCGCGTGCCTTCAACGATGCATACGTTTCAGGAGCGTCGTTATCGCCGACCAAGTAAAAGATGTGTTGGGAAAATGCCGACCACCTCGCCTCGTCCAGCGCTTGCCGGGAAAATTTTTGCAGGCCTTGACGGAGGGTATCGCGATATTCCTCGTCCGTCATGGTCGTTCGACCCAGACCAAGGACCGCATAATTTGTCGGGAGAAGCCCGTCAAGAAGCAGGTTGTAGAGTGCGGGGATCAACCGCCGGCGGGCAAGGTCACCGGAGCCGCCGAAGATGACGAGTGTGCAGGGCTCTACCGGTGGCAGCTGTTCCTGCGCGGGACTAATATCGATCCGTTGAGTATTCGTTGAGGCCATTGGGCATTCCTCATAAGTCTGTTATCGCCGGACGGCGTGACCACCAAAGGCATTCCGCAAGGCCGCCAGCATCTTTTCAGCAAACGATTCTTCCTGCCGCGAGCGAAATCGCGTGAAGAGCGCCGTCGTGAGGGTGGGAACCGGTACATCCTTCTCGATGGCATCGGCGATCATCCAGCGGCCTTCCCCGGAGTCTTGAACGTACCCTTTTAGGTTTTCAAGCTTCTGATCCTCTTTGAGCGCGCTCGCGGCCAGTTCCAATAACCAGGACCGGACGACGCTTCCGTGCATCCAGAGATCGGCAATGCGCGCCAGATCGAGCTTGTATTCGCTCTTCGACATCAGCTCAAATCCTTCGGCATAGCCCTGCATCATGCTGTACTCGATGCCGTTGTGCACCATCTTTACATAGTGCCCGGCGCCGACTGCGCCGACATGGGCCCATCCATTTTCAGGCGCCAGAGTCTGGAATGCCGGTTCAACACGTTTGACGACAGCCTCGTCTCCTCCCACCATGAGGCAATAACCGACTTTCAGCCCCCAAATCCCTCCACTGGTTCCGGCATCGACATAGTGGATGCCTTTTTTCTTCAGCTCTGCAGCACGTCGCACATCGTCGTGAAACCTCGTATTTCCGCCGTCCACAATGATGTCGCCGGATTGTAAATGATCAGCCACGGCCTTGATAGTTTCTTCGGTAGGGGCTCCGGAAGGAACCATCACCCAGACGACGCGCGGGATACTCAGTTTTCCGACGAGATCCGGGAGGGACGAGGAACCAACACAGCCCTGACTCTCAGCTTGTTTGATCAACTCGTTGGATCGATCATAGACTACCACACGATGCTGATCGCGCCGAAGGCGTGTCACCATGTTCATTCCCATCTTACCGAGTCCGATGAATCCCAATTCCATAAGAACGCTCCTTGGTTTGTCGACGGTCACAGCCGATGTGGTGTTCGCCGATCGATCTTCAGGCTGGTGCAGCCAGCTCCTCTCACGTTATATGCGAAACACGTTCGTTACCAGAGGCAGTCGGTTGAATGCTCGGGTCAATCGATACGAGCAGGATTCGGGACATCCTTAAAGAGGAGATCGGCAAATTGACGGCCAAAGTTGAGTCGATCGGTGAGAGTGGCGGCCGTCAGGAATTGTCCGGCTAGGTCGGCGAGCGCCGGTTCGCGAGAAAACATGAACCGATGAATGTCTACCGGGGCGACCAACCAAAGCCCTCTCAAACGAAAGAACGCCGAGACACAATTCTCGTAAAACAGCGTCAATAGATAGTGGGCCGTTCCTGGCTTGTCCAGGAGATCCTGCGTTTTTCCCAACAGGTGATAACACTCCGCCTTCAGGCGAATTTGTTCGTTGATCGAAGCCGGTGGTGGGCCTTGGCGAAAACGATGGTGGACCTTCTCCATCAATCTCGAACAAATGCCGTCGTGATCGTAGAGGATCTTGCCTTTCCGAAGAAGCGAGGGGAGCCGAAGCGAGTAGGCAAGGTCTTCTTCGACGGATTCGTATCCATGATAGCGAATATCCGCTAGGCGGTCGCCGACACGGAGGATTTCGTGGCTATCCGCTTCTCCCTTGACGAGAGTGATCAAGTCGATATCGCTGTGAGGAGTAAGTGCCCTCCGAGCTCCCGATCCGACGAGTATGACACCGACGAGGTCGCCGCCCCTTCGGCCTTTGATGTGCCGTAATGCGACTTCCACGTTGTCCTCGAATCCCGGCGGCGGCGGTGATTCGGGCTGCTCAGGCGGTTCCGGGACTTCGAGAAGCTCCGCGTTCAATTCTTCACGAGTGGGGGTGCCGATCGTAGTGTCTGTGTCCATAGCGCATTAAATCCGATGCACATGAGTCGCGTTGAAACCATATGAAATGAATCGATCCAAGGATCTGCCCGTCGTTCTTTCTTGTCTTCAATGCGTTGCACGCAGACGCAAGAGGCATAGGCGTGTCTCTTCGGCATTTTATGGATGGAGGAATATGGTGTCAACGTCGAACAATCAGCGCGCGAGAACCTTGGCAAAGACGGCCACGGCTTCGTCGATCTGCTTGTCCGTGATATGCAGATGGGTGACCGCTCGATAGCTCTGTCCTCCAACGGCGTTGATGAGCACGCCGTGTTCTTTGAGCGAAGCCACCAGCTCAGCGGAAGAGCGCTGCTCATCGATGATGTCGAACATGACGATATTCGTTTCTACGTGTTGCGGCGCAATCTGGATTGCGGGAATTTGCTGTAGCAGGCGAGCCAGTTTTTTCGCATGGTCATGGTCGGTCTTGAGCCGAGCGACATGCCGTTCCAAGGCATAGATGCCTGCGGCGGCCAGGACGCCCGCTTGGCGCATTGCGCCGCCATACATGCGGCGGAAACGGCGTGCGCGATCCATGAGTCGCTGGTCATTGGAAATCAATAGCGATCCAACGGGGGCTCCCAGTCCCTTCGAGAGACAGAAGGAGACGGTTTCGAAGTGTTGAGCGTACACCGCCGGGGGCAAGGTCGTGGCGGCCACGGCATTGAAAAGTCTGGCCCCGTCAAGATGCATGGGAATTCCATGTCTCACGGCGACGGCTCGGATTTTTTCGATCGTGGAGAGCGGATAAATCGTGCCTCCTCC
>NZ_JBLYIG010000646.1:0-5636 GCF_049222245.1 Nitrospira sp. BLG_2
AGTGTCGATCGCCCTCTCACGCAATTGGAGAATGGTTCGGCATCGCTGACGTACGCGCTCGAAAAGGGCGCGTCCCGCGTGCAGATCACGATTCTCGATCAGAAGCGGCAGGCTGTGCGACTGTTGGAGTACACCGGCCTCCAGGCCGGGCTCAACCAAGCGCAATGGGACGGGAAGGACAGCAAGGGCGTGGCCCTGCCTGCCGGCATCTATGAGTATGCCATCTCCGCCGTCGATCCACAGGGCGCAGCGGTGGTCGCGAAAGGTCGTGCGCAACTCACTGTGACAGGCGTGCGTATGGAAGACGGGCAACCGAAGTTGGCCGTTGGACCGATGACTGTGGATCCGTCGGAGGTCGTGGAAGTGCAATAGCAAGGACGTATTCGAACGGGCTCAAGAAGGAGGCATGCACCCATGGGAATTCTGTCGTCACTGTTTGCCGGAGTCAGCGGGCTCAACGCCAATGGTACGGCGCTCTCCGTTATCGGCAACAACATCGCCAACCTCAGTACGGTCGGTTTCAAGGGAAGCAAGGCGACGTTCGCGGACTTGATCAGTTCGTCGATCTCCGGCGGGTCCGGTGCGATTCAGACCGGCATCGGCGTGGCGCTCACGTCCGTGCAGGGAAATTTTTCTCAAGGATCGCTGGCGACCTCGTCCAATGTGCTGGATCTTGCCATCGACGGCAACGGATTTTTCATCGTTGAAGACGCGCAAGGCGGCACTTTCTATTCCCGCGCCGGCCTGTTCCGCCTCGACAAGAACAACAACGTGGTTGATCCGACGGGATTCAAACTCCAGGGATTCCTCGCCGACACCACCGGCACCATCACCGGGACGATCGGTGATATTGCGTTGCCCTCGACTACCGCCTCGCCGAGGGCCACGACCACTGCTCTGGTCGCGGCCAATTTGAACTCAGCGACCGCGCCGACGGGCGTTCGCGGCAATGTCGTCGCTTCCGCGGCCTCAACGACCACCACCGCAGCCGGTAACACTTCTTTCAACATCAATCTGAACGGTGACGGAGCTCAGACAATTACCGTGGCTAACGGGTTGACCGGCTCCGCGCTTGCCACGGCGATTCAAAACGCCGTGCGCGCGCTGGTTCCCAACGATCCCTTCAAGGGCGCCGCCTACGCAGGATTCACGGCGTCGGTCAACGCCTCCGACACCTTCACCTTCACGTCGGGCATGACCGGGACAACGAACAATTCCACAACCGGCACCGGCACGGTTGTGATCACGGCGAACGGCGGCGATACTCTGGCGGCCAACCTCAACATGCTGGCGCCGACCTCCACCACTGGGACGGATTTTCTTCTTTCCGATCCTCCCGCCACGTCGGACTTCTCCACTTCGATGACGGTGTTCGATTCGCTTGGCAACGCACACTTGCTCACGACGTATTTTACGAAGGTCGGCGAGAATAGCTGGAACTACAACACCGTGGCGGCCCTGAACGACGTCGTGACGGCGAACTATCATGCCAGCAATATCGACAGCAGTTTGGGCATCGTTCGTGTGGGGTCCGGTACCTTGACGTTTGGGACGGACGGAACGCTGGATCGGGAGAGCACCGTGGTTCGGTACGATACGGGGACAGCCGCCGGTACGTCGGGCACGGTGCCGGGAGAGTTGCAGATCGACTTTATCGGCGCGACCTCGGACCAGTTGATCGCCATGAATTTCGGCTCCAGCGTGACGACCGACGGCGGGAGCGGACTCGATGGGACGACGCAATTCGGGTCGACGTCGGCTCTCGTCCAGCAAACACAGGACGGCTTTGCCGCCGGCTCGCTCCAGGCCTTTTCAGTGGATGCGAACGGCATCATCAATGGCCGATTCTCGAACGGTCAATTGCGCGCATTGGCGCAGGTGGTGCTCGCGCGCTTCCCGGACCCCATTGGGTTGACGAGGACCGGTAAAAATACCTTCGCTCAGTCCGGGAATTCCGGCCAACCGGTCACGGGCACGCCGGACAGTGCCGGGCTCGGGCGGGTCTTATCCAACTCGCTGGAATTGTCGAACGTCGATCTCGGCGAAAGTTTTATCGATATGATCGCCGCCCAGCGCGGTTTTCAGGCGAACTCCCGCGTGATCACCACGTCCGACGAGATACTGCAAGAGTTGGTCAATCTGAAACGGTAGAGTCTCTCTCGCAGTGGGGCTCGGAGCGACGGCAAGCTCCGGGCCCCGCTTCCTTTCGTTCCTTCTTCCCATCCATCATTGACGTTTGTCCGAATCCTGCCCCGAACCCGTCAGCATATTGACGGTGTCAAGGGGTCGCTTGACGGGATGATCATGCGCCCGCTTCACGCCGTGTGGTTAGCACTGGATCATGCGCCAGATATGGCGATTTTCGATTGTCTCCTCTTGAGAGGAGCAGGGTGCAGTGGCATACGCATTGCAGTCTCCGCACCGGGCCGATGAGTCAAGGAGGAGTTATGGCAGATGCAGCCGCAGTCGATGACAAAACTCCGGTTGCGGCCTCCGCTCCGGCGTTCCCCATCAAATTGCTCATTATTGTATCGGTTGTCGCCTTGGCGTTCGGCGTCGGCGGCGCATTTATGGCAGTCAAGTTTCTGGGAGGTACAGGTAAAACCGCTGAAAGCTCCGGAGAGCACAAGGCCGACGCCGGCGGAAAGGCCGAATCCAAAAGCGAGGCCGATGGAAAGCCGGGTCAAGCCGCTTCGCCGGGCGCCATGTTCGACCTGGACCCCTTCATCGTGAATCTCGCGGACACCCCTGAGGTTCGTTATCTCAAGCTGACCCTCAAGCTCGAGGTGGACACCCAAGCGATCGCTGTCGAACTGTCCGCCCGCATCCCTCAGATACGAGATGCCATTCTTGTCCTGCTCAGCAGCAAGGACGTCAATGCGGTGAGAACGACTCAGGGAAAATTCCAGCTGCGTGACGAAATTACGCAGCGCGTCAACGGTCTCCTCAAGAAACCGGGAGTCCGCACCGCCTATTTCACGGAATTCGTCGTTCAGTAACTCCGACACTATGGAAAAGATTCTTTCGCAAGATGAAATCGATGCCCTCTTAAAGGGGGTCGTCTCGGGCGAGGTGGACACCGCTCCGAAGGAAGGCGCCCCGGAAGCCAAAGAGGTCATCCGATACGATCTATTCAACCAGGAACGGATCATCCGTGGACGAATGCCGACCATGGAAATGATCAATGACCGATTCATTCGCCGTCAATCCGTCGTCTGGACCAGCATGTTTCGAGAGGCCGTTGATTTCGCCGTCGTCGGCACGCAGGTGATCAAGTTCGGCGAGTTCCTCAAGAAAGTTCCGATGCCTTCATCGTTGAACGTGTTTCATATGTCTCCGCTGCGAGGCAGCGCGCTGTTCGTCATGGACGCGTTCCTCGTGTATCTGGTCGTGGACTACTTTTTTGGAGGCAAAGGTCAGACCCACGTGAAGCCCGAGGGACGAGACTTCACGCCCGTCCAAACGAGGATCATCAAGAAGCTGTTGTTGTCATCGCTTGTCGATCTGGAAAAAGCATGGCATGCCGTCGTGCCGGTCAAGGTGGAACATGTGCGTTCCGAGAGCAATCCTCAGTTCGCGATGGTGGTGACCTCATCCGAAATCGTGGTCGTCGTCACGTTGCAGGTGATCTTGGGAGAAACGGCCCGGGAGCTGTATATCGTCTACCCTTACGTCATGCTTGAACCGATCAAAGATAAACTCTATTCAGGCCTCGTATCCGATCACGTCAATCAAAACGGCGAGTGGGGTTCCCGATTCCGAGAGCGATTGCAAGACTGTCCGCTTCCGATCGCGGTACGGCTGGGAACCGCCACCGTCACGGTGAAGGATGTCATGAATTTCTCTCCGGGCGACGTGATCTTGCTCGACCAGCATCCAGGAGATCCGCTCGATTGCTATATCGAGGGATATCATAAGTTTCAGGGCAGTCCGGGCATTTACAAGGGCAATCACGCGTGCCGCGTGACAAAAATATTGAGCTAGCAGACGCTGAAGGGCTTTTCAACAGTCCACCAGTCGCGACATTACCGAGAGAGTAACCATGGCTGAATCAGATTCCGCAACTCGCGCCGAGCCACAGACGACCGGTAGCCCATCCCCGCAACCGGCTTCGTTTCCGCCCGTCCAGCAGGCGGAGCCGGGAGGAGCTCCGAAGAACATCGATTTTATCCTGGATATTCCGATGAGCGTCACTGTGTACGTCGGATCCGCGAAGATGGCCATTCGGGATCTGTTGCAACTGGCTCAGGGTTCCGTCATTGAGCTGGATAAACTGGCGGGCGAACCGATGGAAGTGATGGTGAACAACAAACTGGTTGCGCGCGGCGAGGTGGTGGTCGTCAATGAAAAATTCGGTATTCGGTTGACGGATGTGGTCAGTGCGGCGGAACGCGTGCAACAACTTCGCTGAATGGTCGGATGATCCGAGGGAGAGGCCGTGATTGATCTGTGGGAGAGCCTGTTCCGAACCGTTTCGGCCTTGGCCATCGTGCTGGTCTTGATGGGGATTGTCGCGGTGACGGTCCGGCGATTGATGGGGCAGCGCATGGGGATCGCCGGTGGGCGGCCTCTTGTTCGTGTTTTGGCCAGCAGCTATATCGCTCCGCGCAAGACGATCGCTCTCGTGTCGGTGGCGGGAGAATACCTGATCGTGGGAACGACCGCGACCGATCTCGTCCCGTTGGGGCGCATCACCGATTCCTCGGAATTGCGGGAATTGCTCACTGTCGCCGACGAGAAGCCCTCCACCGAGTCGGCGTCGGTCCCGCGGGACACCTTTGTCTCCCGGCTTCGGCGCCTACCGCTCGGCGTCTTTCATCACGGCAGGGGATTTCATGATCGATAAGCACGAGTCGCGCTCCCGCATGTTGGCGGTGATCATCGTCGGGGCGATGACGCTCGCCGTGCCGTCTTGGGAAGCGGTGGCGGCCGGTCCGTCGGTGAGCATTGATTTCGGCGCGGACGGCCCGAAACAAACGGCCGTGGTGATCCAGATCTTGATTCTCCTTACGGTGCTCTCTTTGGCGCCGGCCTTGTTCATCATGGTGACCTCCTTTACCAGGATCGTGATCGTGTTGGCCTTCCTCCGGCAAGCGCTGGGCACACAGGCCGTTCCTCCGAACCAAGTGTTGCTGTCTTTGGCGTTGTTCTTGACGATGTTCATCATGGCTCCGGTAGGGCAGGCCGTCTACAACAACGCATTGCAACCGTTAATGGCCGAGCAAATCTCTTATGAAGATGCGTGGAAGAAGGGCATCGAGCCGGTACGGAACTTTATGTTGCGTCAAGTCAGAGAGAAAGACCTCGAGCTCTTCGTCAAGCTGAGCAATGTGCCGAAACCGGACCGGGCCGAGGACGTGCCGACTCAGGCGATCATACCGGCCTTTATTCTGAGCGAACTTCGGATTGCCTTTCAAATCGGGTTTTTAATTTACATTCCTTGCTTAATCGTCGATGTGGTCGTCGCCAGCATTCTCATGTCGATGGGCATGATGCTTCTTCCGCCCGTCGTGATCTCTCTGCCGTTCAAGTTGATCCTGTTCGTATTGGCCGACGGCTGGTACCTGGTCGTGGGGTCGATGGTGCGTAGTTTTCAGTGAAGCGAAAGGTCTGAAACGTGAAGCGTGAAACGTATC
>NZ_JBLYIG010000647.1:0-2925 GCF_049222245.1 Nitrospira sp. BLG_2
GTTTCGAGCCGGGTGATTTCCTCATCCTGGCGGCACAGCACCGGCGCGAGAAGCGGAAAGGCGGACGCCTCTAGGTCCTGCCGGAGAAGCTCACTTTGGTTGCTGAAGGCTTTCCGATCCCGGCCGAACAGGAAGTAAACCAAGACGCCGATCCCGGGAGCGAACACAAACGCGAGCATCCAGGCCAACGTCGCTTGGGGTCGCAGATTTTCCAGAATGAGAAAAACGCCTGTCCCAAGCGCGTAGAGCGCCAGCGCAACGGGCACTATCGTACCGAGTCCGTCCATGAGTCTGTGAGCATTTCACGCGGTCCGCGTTCAAGCCGCTTCGAGCCTTCACGTTTCCATGGTCGTCATTCGCATGGCACGGCCCGACAGCCGCCCGGATCAGACTCATTCGCCATCTTCATCCTTTCAGAGCCTGGAGCTCATGTCGTTGTTCATTTCTCAGTCAGCAAAATCTTCCAGCCACCGGGCGATGGCGAAGGCTTCGATCGACCACACCCGTTGAACCGGCTCATGGTTGATCCGTCGGCAATCATCATGCAGAATCAGCTCGGAACGACGCGCCAGATCTCTCCGTCATCGTTGGCGGTGTACAGATTGCCATCGGGGCCTTGCACCAGGGTGCGGGTTCGCGTGGCGGGCAACTCGACGGTCGCCTCGTTCGTCGCCATGCCACGCGCATCCAGTTCAAGCACGGCAATCCTCTGGCCGCCCATCAAGCTCACGAGTAAGCGGCCGTTCCATCCTCTCCACTGTTTGCCGTCGAGGAACAGAGCCGAGCCCATGCCGCGGCCGCTGCCGTTGTGGACCCAGCTTGGGGGCATCGCTTTGGGGAAGCGCTGCGTGTCAGTCATCGGCATCGTGGTCGGGTCGCCCGCGTAGCCGCAATAGTCATCGGGGCAACGCAGTCTCGGCCGATTCTGCGGGTCCCATCCCGCATTCCCACCCGCCGCCAACGCAGTGACTTCATCGCTGTGATTCGGGCCGTGCTCGGCGGTAAAGGGTTGGCCGGCGTTCGGCTGACCCGCCGGCCTGAAGGTGATGCCCTGCACATTGCGGTGACCGTAGGTGAAGATGCGCGGATCGCCGCCGGTCGGCGTATTGTTGCCCGGCGCCGCGGTGCCGTCGCGACTCACCCGCAGCACCTTGCCGCCGAGACGCTTCAAGTCCTGCGGCAGCGTCGCGTTGTGATTGTCACCGGTCGTGACATACAAGAAGCGATCGGGTCCGAAGCGGATACGTCCGCCGCTGTGGGCGCCGGCGATGCCGGCGCCATTGGCGGCATTTTTATACGAGATGTCTTCGATGATGTCGGTGCGGTTGGCGACACTCGTGTAGTCGGCGTTGACGGTCAAGCGAACGACTCGATTGGTGGCCGGCTTGCGCAGGTTGGAAGCGATGTAGACGTAGATGTCGCGCGTTCCCTTGGCGAAATCGGGGTCGACCGCGATTCCGTGCACGCCGCTCTGGCCCTCGCAAAACAGATCCGGCGCCACCAGCGCCGATCCGCTGGTGCCGAATAGCCGAACCGTCTTTTTATCGGGCAGGCGTGCCGACAGGCCGCGACACTTCTCGGTGAACAGCATCACGCCGTCGGGCGTGAAGGCGATGTCCCACGGTTCTTGCAAGCCGGTCATCACGACCGTGCGAGTCAGCTTCGGTGCTTCGGCCGATGTGGCGGAAAGCGATGCCGGCGGCCGTGTTACAGCAATAAGAGAACTCGTCAGCACCACCATTGCGATCGTCGCAATCATCGCCTTCTTCATAAGACGCTCCTGGCCGTGTCGAGAAGTTGCTGCGAGTTTCATTGTTCACTACCTAAAGCCATGCGTGCTGCCCGGCGGGAAAGGCTCGAAGCCGGTCAGGAGGCCACGGGTCGACAATGATCCGGCCGACCACATCGCGTCGACTCGGGAATACCCTTGAACCAACCGCAGGTCCCCTGCTTCGCCTTACAAAGGCTGTTCGGACAAACGACTAAAGAATCATGTCTTGACTTGAACTGGTGCCGCCGCAGAAGGGTATCACCGTCTCGCAGTCGTTCGGCAGGCAGCTCACCGAGTGGGAAGCAAATCCGGCAGGCTCCACAACTATTTTCCATCAGCAGCCCCCTTGACAAACCCTTATTAGTCCATTATTCTGGAAATATGGAAATTAATGAAGCCGTCACCGCCTTTGACGCACTTTCACAGGAAACCCGCTTGCGAGTGTTTCGCTTGCTGGTGGAATACGGACAGGATGGAACACCAGCCGGAACGCTGAGCGAGACGCTCCGCATTCCCCATAACACCCTGTCCTTCCATCTCGCGCAGATGAGCCATGCCGGGCTTGTCCTGTCGCAGCGCGAAGGCCGCTCCATTATTTACCGGGCGAATTTTGAATTTTTCACCGATCTCATCCGCTACATGGTGAAGGATTGTTGTCGCATGGAGTTTGCCAGTATCCGCGAGGATAAGAAGCGCGGATGTTCCGTCATCGAGATGCCAACGTGCTGTCCACCCAAAACAAAGGAGAAAACATCATGAAGCGTTTGCATATCCATATCGGTGTCGAAAATATCGAGCAAGCCGTTCCCTTTTACAGCGCCCTGTTTGGTGCTTCTCCGGTGAAGACCAAAACCGACTATGCAAAGTGGCTGCTTGATGACCCGCGCGTGAATTTTGCCATTTCGACCCGCGCCAGTAAGAAGGGCGTTGACCATCTTGGGATTCAAGTTGATGACAATGGCGAGCTGGATGAAGTGCGCGGACGCATAAAAGGCGCAGCCTTGCCCGCATTTAATGAAGGGGAAACGGTCTGCTGTTATGCCAAGTCCGATAAAACATGGGTGCAAGACCCGGCGGGTGTGACATGGGAAACCTACCGGACGATGGAAGACGCGCAGAGTTTGGCCGAGAAGTCGGCGAGCGCGGAAAGTGCC
>NZ_JBLYIG010000648.1:0-5129 GCF_049222245.1 Nitrospira sp. BLG_2
AAGATTTGGTCGGCAGGATCAAAGCCGGGGAACTCATCAAAGCCATGGCGGCTGAGGTGGGTGGAACCGGAGGCGGCCGGCCGGAAATGGCCCAGGCCGGAGGGAAGAATCCGGCCAAGCTCGACGCCGCGTTGGAAAAGATTTTTGGCCTGGTTGAAACCACCCTCCGGCGGTAAAATCATGCCTGGCCGCATTCTCGCGCTCGATTACGGCACCAAGCGGATCGGCGTCGCGCTCAGCGACGAATTGGGCTGGACGGCGCAGCCGCTCGAAACCTTCGAACGGAAGACGCTGGATCGGGATATCGCCCATATCGCGGCGCTGGTCGAATCGCACAGTGTGGAGCGGGTGGTGTTGGGATTGCCGCTTCAGCTGGACGGACGGGAAGGGCCGGCCGTTCTGGCCATGCGCGAGTTTGCAGTGAAATTGGAAGCGGGTTTGTCCGTGCCGGTCGTCCGGTGGGACGAACGGATGACGACGAAAGCGGCGGAACAGTTGTTGATCGCCGCTGATGTCAGCCGAAAGAAACGCAAAGGAATCGTGGACCGTATTGCAGCCGCGATTCTCCTGCGAAGTTACCTTGAAGCGCAGGACCAGGTTTCCGCTCAATCCGTCGGAGGCAAGCCCGCGGAGGAAACGCGAGAAGAGCGCCGGAATTTGTCTCCTGACGACCGATCCTATGACATTGCGTCTGATCCTCATCGTATTGATCGCCGTCGTCGCTCTCGCCGGCGTGGCCGCATACCAGATGATTCGGTGGGCTGAAGCGCCTGTCCTTTCCGAGTCCGATCACCCTCCGCAGAAAATCGTCGTGATTCCGGAAGGCGCGACGTTTCAACAAGCTGCGTCTTTGCTCGAGCGGGAACAGCTGATCAGGAGCCGTTCGGCGTTTCTGCGCCTGGGAAAATCCCAGGGGGTTGATCGCAAGATACATCCCGGAGAGTATGAGCTCAACGCCGCCATGGCCCCGGCGGAGATTCTTGGCAAGTTGCTGACCGGACGTGTGGTACTTCATTCCATCACGATTCCTGAAGGATATACGGTCACTCAAATCGCCGATGTGCTGGACGAACATCGCATCACCAATCGCGCGGAATTTGTCCGATTGACCTCGGACAAGTCCTTCGTCAAGACGTTAGGAATTACTGCGGATACGGCGGAAGGGTATCTGTACCCCGACACGTACCGGTTTGCCAGGCCGACGGCTGCCAAAGATGTCATCAAAACCATGATGGAGCAACTCCGGCGCGTGATGACTCAGGAATGGCAGGCACGGGCCAAAGACATTCACTTGACGGTCCATGAGGTTTTGACCCTGGCTTCCGTGATTGAAAAAGAGACCGGCGCCGAAGACGAACGTCCCCACATCTCGTCCGTATTCCATAATCGGCTGAAGAAACATATTCCCCTGCAGAGCGACCCGACGGTGATCTACGGTCTGTCGAATTTCGATGGAAACCTTCACAAAAAGGATCTCACCCATCCCAGTCCCTACAATACCTACCGGTGGGCCGGTCTGCCGCCGGGGCCGATCGCCAACCCCGGAGCACAGTCGATCCGTGCCGCCTTGTATCCCGTGCCTTCCAAGTATCTCTACTTTGTCTCGAGGAACGATGGAACACATCAATTTTCCTCGACGCTCGTGGAACATAACAAGGCGGTGGAAAAGTACCAGAAGCGTCCTTTCCGGCGAAGAAATCACTCGCAGACCTTTCTGACTCCCGATGGTCGGCAGAGTCATCACAAGGAAGGAGTATCGTAAAGAATGTCAGGATGGAATCTCCCCGCTCTTATCGATCATACGGTATTGAGGCCGGATGCGACGAAAATCGAGATCCTGCGGCTGTGTGAAGAGGCGAAGGCCAACGGGTTCACGGTCATTTTTGTTCCGCCATGTTACATCGATGAGGCAGTGGCGGCGGTGGCAGGCACCGGCATTCGCGTCGGCATTCCCATCGGGTTTCCGTTGGGTGGGCACAGCACAAAGTGCAAGGTGGCCGAAGCCGTCGAGGCCGTGCAGCGCGGCGCGACGGTGTTGGACATGGTGCTGAATATCAGCAGACTGAAGTCGGCGGATCATGACTATGTACGAACGGACATCGCCGAAGTCGTGAAGTCAACCGAGGGTGTCGAGCATAAAGTAATCCTAGAAACCTGTTATCTCACGCATCAGGAGAAGCAAACGGCGTGTCAGTTAGTCATGGAAGCCGGGGCCGATTATGTCAAGACGTCAACCGGATTCGGAGCCGCGGGGGCGACGGCCGACGATGTTCGGTTGATGAAGGGCACCGTAGCAGGACGGGTACAGGTGAAGGCTTCAGGCGGTATCAGAGATTGGAAGACCGCTCTCGCGATGCTGGAGGCCGGCGCCGATAGGATTGGGACCAGCGCAAGCCTCAAGATCATCGGGGAATGGCGGGCGGCAATACGCAAACAAGAGTAATCCGCGCACTGAGTATAGCCCGTATTATTCACGGCATCACGCCGGCATTCTCCCGTCTAGGTTTCCTAGATCCACATGTCGGTCCCATACGTACCTATGTCGGACCACGGCGATTTGGTATAGTACGCCGATGATCGAACGAATCATTCTTCTCGTCATCGACGGGTTTGGAATCGGAGCCTTGCCGGATGCGGCTGAGTACGGTGATACGGATGCGAATACGTTCGTGCACCTAGCTGGGACCGTCGATGGACTGAGCCTGCCGAATTTCGAGATGTTGGGCTTGGGGCATCTCGCTCCGATCAGCGGAGTACGGGCCATGGTTCAGCCGAACGGCTCCTTCGGGCGGCTGGGTTTCGCATCGCCGGGTAAAGATTCTGTCGTCGGATATTGGGAAATCGGCGGAGTCATCCAGAAAGAAGCGGCCACGGTCTGCAAATCCGGCGTTCCTTCTACAATCGTCGATGTCGTCGAGCAGCTCTTGGGCAGAAAGTCGATCGGCCGAGACATCGCGTCCATGGAGGTCATGCTCCGCCGACATAGTATGGAGCATATGGCCACAGGATCGCCTATTCTGTGGACGGACGGAGGCAATACGTGCTTTTTGGCCATGCATGAATCCATCATGGCGCCCGTGGAATTCCAACAGCGATGTCGCGAGATCCGGAAAGCCGTGAAAGATGCGGGGATTCTTATTCGTGTCGTCGGGCAGCCCGTCATCGGCGGGCATGACCGGCTCAGGCCGCAGGTCGGGCGAAAAGACTTTGTGATCGAACCACCCGGTTTGACGATGTTGGATGTCTTAAGCCGATCCGGCCAGATCGCGATGGGGGTCGGAAAAGTCTATGAGCTCTTCGGTGGCCGCGGGCTGACGAAATCCTTTCCGGTTGCGTCGGGGATGGCCGCTTTTGATGAAGTCATCGGCATGTTAAACAAGGTGCCTCGCGGTCTTATCTGTGCCAGCCTGGATTTGCTGTCCGAAGATGCCGCGCAGTCGGCGACAGCCGTGCAAGAATTCGATCGTCGTCTGCCGGATTTGTTCGAGCGGTTGCGCCTCGGCGATATGGTGCTCGTGACGGGTGATCACGGGAGAGATTTTTCATTGGCAGGGCGGACGTCCACGCGAGAGTATGTTCCAGTCTTCGCGACCGGCCCAAAACTAGCCCAAGGCGTCGATTTGGGGACGAGGCCGACGGCGGCGGATGTGGGGCAGACGATTGTGGAGGCACTCCGAGCCGAGCGATTGCCGGTTGGTGAGAGTTTCTTGGATGCGCTCAGGCCGGGATAATAATACGTGAAGATTGAAAGGTTAAGGGTAAGCGGTGAGGCGTGAGGGGAGAGGGACGGTGTAAGGACGTGTCCTATGAAGCAAAACTCAGTGATCTTGGATTGGCGCTGCCGGCTCCTCCAAAGCCTGTCGCAAACTATGTGCCGGTAGTCAGGACGGGTAACCTGCTGTTTCTCTCCGGTGTCTTACCGTCACGCGATGGCCAACTTGTTATGACCGGCAAGCTGGGGGAGAGTCTCACGGTTGAACAGGGGGTTGAGGCAGCGAGAGTGGCGGTGTTGAATGGCTTAAGTATCGTCCGGAGCGAAGCCGGATCATTGAATCAGGTCAAGCAGATCGTCAAGATGGTCGGCTATATCGCCTCGGCTCCCGGCTTTACCGATCAACCTCAAGTTCTCAACGGCGCATCGGACCTGCTCGTTGCGGTGTTCGGAGAAGCAGGTCGCCATGCACGAGTAGCCGTTGGTGCCGCGGAATTGCCACGCATGGCTCCCATCGAAATCGAAATCATCGTGGAGTTGCATCCCATAGTCACCCCTTCATCCTAGGGACAACCCTCTGTGTTTTCCCAGACTGCGGTGGCCAGTAAGCTGCCCTCTCTCTTCGCTGCTTGTCATTGAGCCAAAGGATTCTCTCCATGCATGAGGCCAAGACGGCTATTCTTCCGCCGGAGCATTGATCCTGATTCCGAAGCATTTGATTGCCCGGAGATGATATCAGTAGAATAGGGACAACCGCCCGAAACCACCTCGTACGTTGATATGACTCAGTTCACCGCCGAATCCGATCATGCAGTCATCCTCATCGTCGACAATAAGCCGACAGCTTTGCGCATGAAGAGTCAGCTACTGAATCGACAGGGTTATCGAATCATTGAAGCGACCAACGGCGCAGACGCGCTCACTGTTGCCGCCGCAGAACGCCCTGCCCTCATCCTCCTCGACGTCAACTTATCGGACATCAACGGTTTTGATATCTGCCGACAACTCAAGACACGGCCAGAGACGCAGTTCATCAAAGTACTGCAGACCTCCGCCGCTCACATCAACGCACCCGATCGAATGAGAGGCTTGGAAGGCGGCGCGGATGCCTATCTGGTCGAGCCGGCGGAAGAAGAAGAGTTGATCGGCACCATGCGGGCACTGCTCAAGCTGGCCCGGCACGAGCGGGACAATCAACGCCTCATCGAACGTCTCACCGAAAGCGAAATGCGCTATCGGTCTCTCGTCGAGCGTATGCCTGTGGCCATGTACACCATCGATCGAGACGGTCGTATCACGTTTTACAACGATCAAGCGGCCGAATTGTGGGGTTGCAGGCCGAACCCTGGTCACAACGAAAACCGGTTCTATGAGTCGCACAAGCTGCTTTGGCCGGACGGAACACCGCTGCCGCATG
>NZ_JBLYIG010000649.1:0-3086 GCF_049222245.1 Nitrospira sp. BLG_2
CGGCGCCTCCATTACGCCGGCGCCACTACTTGTCGCACGTCGTTGTACGGTCGGACTCTCGGCATCGCTGCTTGGCCTGGTCGCTTCAGTATGCGGCATCCGCATCACCTGCTCGGCGACGCGATCGGCTTCCTGCTCGTATGGATCTCCCGGTTCATTGATCTGCAACTTGGTTTGCAACGGCCTTCCCAGGAGTCTCTTCTGGCTGCATTCCGCACATGTCCCGCTCATCCCTGCCGATCCGCCGCAGGCGCACCGGCGCTGGAGGACAAGACCGGAGATTGTACTGCTCCATGCCTTGGTCGTCGTCCGAACTGCTTCAGCCACGCTCATCGAGTTAGACCCTTCCCAATGCTATCCGCAGCCTCGCTTTGTATGGGCACCGCCGTTCCATCCTCTCATTGCCGCATTTCTGATCGGTTTGCTATGCTCCCCAGAGTCATTGAGCCATGAGGCGACCATCAAACCGTTGTGTTGGAACCGAGCCACGACTGAGGCTTCATGGTCTTTGTTCCTACTCTTCCTGGATACATCAGCGACGGTGAGCGCAAAGAAGAGACCCTCAAGAACATTCGAGAGGCTATCGAGTTGTACTTGGAACCTGTTGCAGACGATTTGCCCCTGAGTCCTGACGCAGAACAGATCGAATTGGCCGTATGAGCTTGGGCATGCCTGGACCTACGTGTCGGCGTGTCGTCCATTCTGCTCGTCACATTGACCGTCCTCGCCGGCTCGGTTATGCTACCCCTAATCCTTCGCTGATCCCCGCCATGCCCAAAGTATTGCACCCTCATATCACCACCGATCCGGCCATCTGCGGCGGGAGCCCGATCATTGAAGGGACACGGTTTCCTGTTCGCTCCGTCGTGTCGTACATCCTGTACCATGGCCTGACTCCCGAAGAGTTGGTGGCTCGCTTCACTCACCTCGGTCTGGGACAAATCCATGACGCCCTGGCCTACTACTACGACAACCGCGACGAAATGGAACAGGACCTCGACGCCAATCGCGAAGCCACCGTTAGGTCACGCCGATAACGCTCTATCTCGATGAAGACGTGGATCCCCTCCTCGCGAAGGTCCTCCGCGACCGAGGGTTCGATTGTGTGTCCACCAAAGAAGCCAACAATCGAGCCGCATCGGATGCCGCCCAACTCCGTTTTGCCACGGAACAGGGCCGCGTCATTTTGACGTTCAATGTGGGAGATTTCGTGACGCTGGCCCACGAATGGTCCAAGACCGGCCAGCCCCATGCAGGCATTATCGTATCGGACCATCTCCCCTTCCGTGAATTGCTTCGACGCATCCTCCTGCTCCTCCAGCGACACGGCCAACATGACCTCACAAACACGGTGCTGTGGCTCCAGGATTATAAGACCCCCGTCACAGGCTGATGGCGCCCTTGTTTCCCTCCTCATCCTTACCGAAAGACCCGGCATCCGGCGGTTGAAGGGAAATATCGTAACCGCCGAACGGACGCTCGCGCGTGGCGGCCCCGCCATGCGCGGCCTGTTCAAGTCACTATCCCGCATCCGCATCGCCTGCTCCGCGACGCGATCGGCTTCCTGCTCATAGACATCGCCCGGCTCATTGAGCCGCAACTTGGCTTGCAACGGTTTTCCCATGCCGCTTCTGCCTCTGGCATTCCAAGCAATCTCCGCTGAGCCCGCCGCCCCGTCGCAGACGGGCTGCACGATGTGCGGGCTGGATAAGGTCGCGCCTCCGGAGCCGGCATTCTTCCCAGCGACCGAGCGCATCATGGTTTGCAACACTCTCATTGTGGTGGACTACCTTGCGTCTGTTTCGGCCTCAGCACGGCTCGGCTCAACGGACCGGATGCTCGTGCATACAGGCGAACAACTTCGCCGATCTCGCCGCCCGCCATCTGGTTCGCTTGTTCGTGCACCAGCGGATACCGAAACGGACTGGGTTTCGACACCCAGATCTCCCCTCCCGCAGTGCGAAAGGCGATATGAGAAGGACCATCCATCGAACCTGAAAATCCTCGTCCATAGAGTGCCAGGTGTGCGGTCGCATCGTTGTCCGCCGGGACTGCTTGAAATTCGGTGTTCATGAAGTAGTCCCAGATCGCAGGCGCCGGAAACCGGTTCCCTTTTGCATAACTCAGGTAGGTGGCCTGCGATGCAGCGTCTGCAGCGTCGGTCAGACCGACGGATTCAAAATAGGCGGGGACGAGCGCCCAGACACGTTCGGATGGGTCGACATTGCGAACGCCTCCATAGACCCATCCCAGGCAATTTCCTCCGATCGGACAATACGGCTTGTCCCCCGGCGAGACGATGCCTTGCTTGACGATGAAGGCCCACGGACTGGCACCCAGGTTCGGATACGACCCCATGTACTCTTCGGCTATAGGACGGAACTTAGCGGACGGGCTCTCGGGTACATCGAGATTCGACATCACGGCCAAATCGAACGCCTCCCCGTCGATGACAATTTCATGCGTGCTCGCGAGTCCGGTCGAAAGTCCACCAGGGACGTCCGTCTTCTCCGGTTCAGCGCCGGTCCCCGGAGTCCGTTGCAGGGTTCTCCCATGATCGTTCCCCATTTGCTGAAGGGCATGGGTCAACTCGTGGGCGAGCAATCGTTGGCCAGCTTCCGTGGTCGGCACATATCGGCCCGCCCCGAACACCATATTCCTGCCGACCGTGTAGGCCTGTGCGTTGACTACACGTGCAGACTCGGCGGCACTGGCATCCGCATGCACGCGGACATTCCCAAAATCGTGGCCGAAGCGCGGCTCGAAGAAGGCCCGAGTGGCCTCGTCGAGCAGCTGCCCTGAGGAGTTCAGTACGTCGTGGACGATCGGCGGCGCTTCCATCACGCCGGCGCCTCCCTCTGTCGCCCGACGCTGCACCAGCGGACTCCCGGCATAGCGGCGAGGCCGGTCGTTCACGTCGGCGTCCGGCATCCGCATCACCTGCTCCGCCACCCGATCCGCTTCCTGCTCGTATGGATCTCCCGGTTCATTGATCTGCAACTTGGTTTGCAACGGCCTTCCCAGGAGTCTCTTCTGGCTGCATTCCGCACATGTCCCGCTCATCCCTGCCGCTCCGCCGCAGGCAC
>NZ_JBLYIG010000650.1:0-2283 GCF_049222245.1 Nitrospira sp. BLG_2
GTGAACGTTTGTTCATGAGAGGGTGAATGGCAAAAAAGAAAGAATCCGCTCCACATACTGAATCCAAATCTTCCGCTCCTCGAGCACACCCTGAACCAGCCGCCATCAAGAAAGCCGCCGCCAAGCCGGTGGAACGCGTCACTGCGGTTGAGATGGGGGCGCGTCAGCGGGAAATATCCGTCTCCGAGTTTTTTACGAAGAACCGACACCTGCTCGGCTTCGACAATCCACGCAAGGCGTTGCTGACCTGCGTGAAGGAAGCGGTGGACAACGCGCTCGATGCTTGCGAAGAGGCCGGGATTCTTCCCGATGTGACGGTCAGGCTTGAAGTGGTGTCGAACGGCGAGCCGGTTGCTCCCAGCCAAGCCAACAGGTTTCGCATCACGGTGACCGACAACGGACCCGGCATCGTCCGTCAGCAGATTCCCAGGATCTTTGCGAAGCTGCTCTATGGATCCAAGTTCCATCGATTGCGGATGAGCCGGGGACAACAGGGCATCGGCATCTCGGCCGCCGGGATGTACGGACAACTGACCACCGGCAAGCCGGTCAAGATTATTTCCCGTATCGGCCCCAAAGCCGCCGCGCATTTCTTCGAAGTGCAAATCGATACAAAAAAGAACGAGCCGCTGGTCCACGAGAACAAACAGATCGACTGGGAGCAGCCGCGTGGGACCCAAGTCACGCTGGAAGTCGAAGGGAAGTATCAGAAGGGCCGCGCCTCGGTCGATGAATGGCTGGAGCAGACGTCGATCGCGAATCCCCACGTGAAACTGATCTACCAGACGCCGGAAGGCGAGACGAAAGAGTATCCCAGGACTTATCATGAGCTGCCGCCGCAACCGCGCGAGATCAAGCCCCATCCCTACGGCATCGAGTTCGGTATGCTGCTCAAGATGTTGCAGGATACGAAGAGCCATACGCTCTCCGGCTTCCTCGCCGGCGATTTTTGCCGGGTGTCCCCCCAGATGGCCGATGAAATCTGCAAAGCGGCGAAGGTCTCGCCTGACGCAAAACCCCGTGACCTGAAGGGGCCGGTGGCGGAAACGCTGTATAAGACATTACAAGAAACAAAGATCATGGCGCCGCCGACCAACTGCATCTCACCGATCGGCGAGAAGGCGATCCTTGCGGGACTCTATAAGCAGATCAAGGGCGAGTTCTACACGGCGGTGAGCCGGCCACCGGCGGTCTATCGCGGCAATCCGTTCATCATCGAGGCCGGGCTCGCCTATGGAAATCGACCTCAGGATCAAAATAAGCCGCAGCAGCCGGCCATGCCGAAAGCGGAAGGGGAGCACGAGGAGGAAGATTCGGAGCTCGCGCGCGTGATCCGTTACGCGAATCGGGTACCGCTGTTGTACCAGCAATCGGCTTGTTCGACGTTCAAGGCGGTCCTGAGCACCACCTGGAAAAACTACGGCTTGACCCAATCGCGAGGAGCGTTGCCGGGTGGCCCGATGGTGATCTTCGTCCATATGGCGTCGGTCTGGGTGCCGTTTACGAGTGAATCCAAAGAAGCGATCGCCGACTACGATGAAATTCAGAAAGAAATCACCCTGGCGCTTCGCGAGTGCGGTAGGCGGCTGGGTCTTTTTATTCGTCGGCGCGAACGGGCGGCCAGCGAATATCGGCGCCGGAATATCTTTGAATTGTATATCGAGGAAGTCGTTGATGCCTGTAACCGGCTCAAGGGCGGCAAGCTGGCGAAAGAAAAGTTGAAAGAGCAGCTCCAGAAAATTGCGAGCTCGCGGACGGGTGGCGCGAAGACCGACGAGGCGCTTGGCAAGACCGGCGCAGGGCCTGAAGGGCTGCCGCACTCGATCATCGTCACGGCGGAAGGAGTCGAGGGCGAGACTGATTTGGCCACCCAGGTTGAAGCCGATCAGGCGACCGTCGATTCGACGGCAGAGCCGGATTTGCTTGGTGACACACCGTCTGTTGATGAGCCGGTTTCGAAAGAGAAAACCGCCAAGGAGAGTCGCGCGAAAAAGCTGCCGAAGAAGACGACCACGAAGTCGGATCAGATCGCGCTCTTTGCCGGTGAATCAAGGTCCAAGAAGAAACCTGGTGGAAAATCCGCTAAACCGACCAAGACGGTTGCCCCGCGCAAACCCAAATAGGAGATTATGACGACCAAGACGAAGAAAACGACCCTGGTCGAGAAGAAGCTCATCGGCCTGGCGGACATCGTGATCCAGGCGGCCGATCGATCAAAAGACCCGACGTTTCAGATCCCGATCCGTGCCCTCTCGAATGTGTCCTTCAATGAACGGAAGGGCC
>NZ_JBLYIG010000651.1:0-10747 GCF_049222245.1 Nitrospira sp. BLG_2
CCATGATCTTTCTGACTGTTCCCATATAAACTTTTCCGATTTCGACTTCCTCGGTCAAGCGATTGATGATCTCCTTAGCTTTTTGCAATGAATCTCCGTCCGCAGACGCAATCGTGACCACACCTGTATCCTCAACGCTGATTTTGACTCCGCAGTCGGACTGAATTCCGCGGATGGTCTTGCCACCCGAACCGATAATATCCCGAATCTTATCCGGCTTGATCTTCATCGTATAAATGCGGGGGGCGAACGGCGATAGATCGGTGCGGGGACCCTCAAGCCCTTTCGACATCCGATCGAGAATGTGGAGGCGTCCCAGTCGAGCCTGCTCCAAAGCCTGCTGCATCAACGAAGTGGTAATGCCGCCGATCTTGATGTCCATTTGAAGCGCGGTAATACCGTTCTTGGTCCCACATACCTTGAAATCCATATCGCCCAAATGGTCTTCAAGGCCAAGGATGTCCGACAAGATAATGACGTCCTCCCCTTCCTTGATCAAGCCCATTGCAATGCCGGCGACCGGTTCCTTGATAGGGACTCCGGCGTCCATCATGGCCAACGTACCACCGCACACGGTTGCCATCGAGGAAGATCCATTTGATTCCAGAATTTCAGACACAATCCGCAATGTGTATGGGAAGACATCTTTATTCGGAATGACGGGTTTCAACGCCCGTTCAGCCAAGGCTCCGTGCCCCACCTCACGCCTTCCCGGTGAGCGGAGCGGCCGCGCCTCACCGACGCTGAAGGGTGGGAAGTTGTAATGCAGCATAAATGTCCGAGTGTACTCGCCCTCCAACGCGTCAATGCGCTGCTCATCGTCGGTCGTCCCTAGGGTCACCACCGCCAAGCTCTGTGTTTCGCCTCGCGTAAAGATGGCCGACCCATGCGCGCGCGGCAAGGCACCCACCTCGCAAGTGATCGGCCGAATATCGGCCGGACCGCGTCCGTCGGCGCGCGACCGGTTCTCCAAAATCATCTTCCGGACTTCCGTGTATTCCAATTGATGGAAAACAATCTTGATATGCCGCTCCCTCGAGGGATCATCCGGCTTCTTCAGTCTTTCAAGGGCATCGGCCAGAACGTCATCCAACCGCTCCTGTCTGGCGGTCTTGTTGGCAATCATGATGGCGTCACGAATCGGTTGCGCAACCACCGTCTTGATCTCGGCTTGCAACGCGGGGTCGATCGACTCTTCAATCACTTCCCGCTTCACCCGGCCGACCTTCTTGGCCAATTCATCGATCTTCTGGACGATTTTCTTGATCTCGGCGTGAGCCAATTCCAGCGCTTCGAGCATCGTCTGCTCGGATAATTCATTGGCACCCGCCTCCACCATCATCACGGCGTCCGCTGTACCGGCAACCACCAGATGCAGTTCGCTCCGTTCCATTGTGTCGAGATCAGGGTTGACAACAAGCTGGCCGTTGAGCCGACCGATCTTCACTCCGGCAACGGGGCCGTTGAAAGGAATGTTCGACACGGCGAGAGCCGCCGATGCCGCCGTGATTCCAATGACGTCGGAAGAACCGGTCTTATCCGCCGAGAGGACTGAGGCAATGACCTGCGTTTCATAATAGTAGCCTTCGGGAAACAGCGGGCGAATCGGGCGGTCAATCAAGCGACTCGTCAGGACTTCCTTTTCAGCCGGTCGACCTTCTCGTTTGAAGTAACCTCCGGGGATTTTTCCTGCCGCATAGGCCTTTTCCTGGTAGTCGACCGTCAACGGAAGAAAGTCGATACCAGGTTTGGCCGTTTGCGCGGCCACGGCCGTCGCCAAGACGACTGTGTCGCCATACGAGGCCCAAATTGATCCATCAGCTTGCTTTGCGACGCGGCCGGTTTCGAGGCGGAGGGTCCGACCCGCAATGTCGACTTCTACGACATGTATCATCTATGGTCTCCTCTGGTTAGATCCACAGATGCCCACTGAGATGCGTTCAACGACAAGTGACGAGTTCAACATGAACGTCTGAGCTGCTCAGTCACTTGATGGCACTTCGTGTGAACGCATGTCGGTGTTCATCTGTGGGATATTGAACGATGCGGAGGGCCTGTCCGACATTGCCTTCATGACGAGGCGAAGGAGGTGCCGGCAGATCGAGGCCACAGGCCGCGAAAAACGTCGCCATTACGACGACCGATTACTTGCGAATACCGAGTCGATCGATCACGGCACGATACCGCGCGTCATTCACACCGCGGAGATAGTCCAGCAAACGTCGCCTGCGTCCGACCAGTTGCAACAATCCGCGCCGCGAGTGGTGATCTTTTTTATGACTCTTGAAATGTTCAGTGAGATACGTAATCCGGTTGGTCAACACGGCAATCTGAACTTCCGGCGACCCCGAATCTTTGTCATGCTGTTGATATTGCTTAATGAGTTCGCTCTTTACTTCCTTCAGTAATCCCATATCTACTCCTTCCGCATTAATGACTCAAGAGACCCAGTACCTTACGAATTCGAATCGGCCCCACGCAGCCGGTATCGTGAGACCCAATGGCCAACAACTGACCCGCTTCATTCTTCAAGCGCACGGAAACGGCGGCGGGTGAAGAGGGCAATTGCCCGGCTCCTACCGGGAAAACGGGCGACCCATGCAGGACACGCTGGGCCTGTTCCGCGTTCACAACCACCGCCGGAAGTTGCGAGAGGAGTTGGTCCAACGAAACGAACTGTCCACGAAGCGTTCCCGCCGCAAGATGGCCGCCAACTTGGTCGAGCGTCATGGCCTGTTCGATCGATAGCGGACCGACACGGTGACGTTCGAGCGTAAGGAGATGTCCGCCTACGCCTAAAGCCTGCCCGATGTCGGCGCACAGCGTGCGTATATATGTGCCTTTTGAGCACACAATACGCAGGGCCACGTCACGGCCGTGAACGGCCACGATCTCCAACTGATGAATGGCGATCGACCGCTCTTCCCGCTCGACCGTTCTGCCTGCTCTGGCCGCTTTGTAAAGCGGTTGTCCATCCACTTTCACGGCTGAATACATCGGTGGCAGTTGCCGTTGCACTCCCCGGAATCGAGCGATCGCCGCCTGCAGCGCGTCCTCCGTCACTTCACATGAATCGACTCTGGTCAAAACCTGCCCGGTTGCATCCTGGGTGTCGGTCGTTTCCCCCAAGCGCAAGACGGCACGGTACTCCTTATCCCAATTGATCAGGTATTCAGCGATTCTTGTAGCTCGCCCGACAAGGATGGGCAAGACGCCCGTGGCACTCGGGTCCAGCGTGCCGGCATGACCGACTTTGCTGACGCCCAATACCCGCCGGATCTTGGCCACGACATCGTGTGAGGTCCAGCCGGCTTCCTTGTAGACAATGAGGACTCCCTCCAGAGGCCCCCCCTCGTCGGTTGTGGCGCCTGCCCGGTCCATACCCTTAAGAATCCGCCGTCCTTTGCTCGCTGTTTGGAGAGTCCTGAGCCTCATGTTGTTCGGACTCCCCGTGCAATTCTTCCAATAGCCGCATGATACGGTCACCGCGAGCTCCACTGACATCCTTCTTGAAAATCACATCCGGAAGGTAACGGAGCGAAAGCCGCCGTCCTAACTCCGATCGCACAAACCCGCTGGCTTTTGAGAGACCGGCAAAGATATCCCGCTCCGCCTCGCCCGTTTCCATAGTCGTGACAAAAACATGAGCGATGCGTAAATCCCCTGTCAACTCGACATCGGTGACCGTCACATCACGAACCCGCGGATCCTTGATTTTGCGCATGAGGATATCCGCCACTTCCATCCGGATCTGGTCGGCCACCCGATCTGCTCTCTTATAGGTCGTCTTCGACATCTGCTATCCCGACATTGTCAATCGCCAGCATGGCGGGGAGCCTACAGTAACTCTAATTGGGTCCTGACCACTTCGACCGCCGGCATGCTTTTAATCAGATTCAACGCTTGCTCAAGCACTTGGTTGACGTGGCTACTCTCATTCGAGACACAAGCCATCCCTAGGACGGCCTTCTGCCAGAGGTCCCCCCCGTCCACTTCGGCGACTGAGAGGTTAAACTTGCCCCGCAGCCTGTCCTTGAGCCCGTGAATGACCTGTCGCTTGTCTTTAAGCGATTGGCTACCTGGGATGAACAATTCTACCGTGCATAGACCCACGATCATGACCAGGTTTCAGTTAGAGTAGGCTCATGATGGAGGCCACGATTCAGTTCAATGAGCGCGCGCCGGGCCTTTGGGGTAAACGTGCGCTAAAAGTCCGAGGCGCCTACTAGAGTTTCGCTGCAATCTTATCGATCGCATAAGCCTCGATGATATCGCCGGCTTTGATATCATTGAAGTTCTCGATGCTCAAGCCACACTCATACCCCTGCTGCACTTCGCGCACATCGTCCTTGAAACGACGCAGCGATGCGAGCTTGCCCTGATAGACCACCACATTGTCTCGGATCACCCGAACCCCGGCGCTAGACCGAGCGATCGTTCCGTCAATAACGTAAGCCCCCGCCACAGCTCCGACCTTGGGAATTGTGAATACCTGCCGGACTTCTGCTCGTCCCAAAGTGCGCTCTTTCAGGGTAGGCTCGAGCAAGCCCTCCATCGCAGCCTTGATGTCGGCGATGGCGTCATAGATGATCGTGTAAAGCCTGACATCGACACCCTGCTGTTCGGCCAATGCGGTCGCCTTCGGCTCCGGCCTGATGTTGAAACCTATAATGATGGCTCGCGATGCGGCCGCGAGCAGCACATCGGATTCCATGACTCCACCGACACCGTTATGAATCACACGAAGCTTAACGGCTTCTGTCGACAGTTTTTCGACTGCGCCTGCCAAGGCTTCAGACGACCCTTGTACGTCGGCTTTGATGACAATGGCCAATTCCTTCACGGATCCTTCTTGAATCTTGGCAAAGAGATCATCCAACGAAACTTTCGCCGGGCCGGCCAGTTCTGCTGCCCGCCGCTTTTGAGCTCGTTCTTCCGCGATCTCGCGGGCGACTCTCTCATTGGAGACGACATGGAAGACGTCTCCCGCCGACGGAACGCCAGGCAATCCGGTCACTTCAACCGGAATGGACGGACCTGCCTGTCGCGCTTTGTCGCCCCGATCATTAATGAGAGCCCTGACGCGCCCGCTGAAGGTTCCCACGACATAGGCATCCCCCACCCGGAGAGTCCCGCCTTGAACCAACACCGTCGCAACAGGGCCCCTTCCCCGTTCAATCTTCGCCTCGATGACGGTGCCTTTGGCCTGTCGGTGTGGATCCGCCTTGAGTTCAAGCACTTCCGCCTGAAGCAAAATCATCTCGAGGAGAGTATCGAGCCCGGTTTTCTGTTTGGCGGATACCTCGACCATAATGGTATCCCCACCCCATGCTTCGGATATCAGTCCATGCTCAGAGAGGGCGTTCTTGACCCGATCAGGATTTGCGGTCGGCTTATCGATTTTATTCATCGCCACGATCAGCGGCACTCCGGCTGCCCTGGCATGGTGGATCGCTTCTATGGTCTGCGGCATCACTCCGTCGTCTGCCGCGACAACCAAAATGACGATGTCCGTGACCTTGGCCCCACGAGCCCGCATTGCCGTAAAGGCTTCGTGGCCCGGAGTGTCCAGAAACGTCACTTGTTTATCACGCACCGAGACGGTATAGGCGCCGATATGTTGAGTAATGCCGCCGGCTTCTCCTTCCGCCACGTTGGTTTGGCGAATCGCATCGAGGAGAGACGTTTTCCCGTGATCGACGTGACCAATAATGGTCACCACGGGCGGTCGAGGCTCCGGCCGTTCGTCCCCGCCCGTCTCAACGACATCTTGCAGCAACTCGTCCCCGACTTTCTCGACCGATATTTCTACCTTGACTCCGCTTTCCTCGGCGAAGATCGATGCGGCATCTAGGTTCATAGGTTGGTGAAACGTCAGCATTTGTCCCATGTCCATGAGCTTTCGAACGATGTCCGCCGGCCGTTGGCCAATCAACTCGGCGAACTCTTTCACCGTCGTCCGTGGAGTGACTTTCACACTCTTCCGGCGTGGCTTGGTGATTTCTGCCGGGCTGCTGTGGTGTACATGCTTGGATCGATCCTCCCGTCGCTGCACAGGAATCGCGCGAAGGTCTTGCCAACGAGCGGCATCCTCGCGGAATTTCACATCTTGCTGATCATCCTTCGGGCGGCCTGGTTTGCGTGCTTTCTTCAGCTTGTCTTTTTGCGCCTCGGCTTCGATAGCCTCGAATGCCATGCTTTTCTTCTTACCCGTCACAGGTTCCGGAGTCGGCGCCCCGACCGTTGATGGAGCGACGATCGGCTTTGCCGGCACCTCTTCCTGTTTTGCGACCAGCGGCGGCGGCGCGGGCGTGGAAATCTCGTCCGGACTTTCCTCCGTCGGAAGACCGCGATCGATGAGGCCGCCATTGGGATGCTCAGCGGACGGCGTCGGTGTCGGCGCGGCAATTGAGGGCGCCGGCTGGGCCGAACGCTCACCTTCAATACTCGACGGTGAAGGAATGACTTCGGTCGGGTCATCTTCTTTCTTGCGTTTGATCAGGATACGGCGCTTGTCAGGCTTGGGCGGTTCTTCGACGACATGGCTCCTGGCCCCCGCGGCTTTACCATGACCCGCATGCTCCGCTGATTTTGCACCAAGCTCCACTTCGACTCCTGTCCCCTGGCCTTTCGATTTTGAGGCCAGCTTATCCATCACTCTCTGAACGATCTCATCATCCAGCGTGCTGCTATGAGAGGAAACCGACACCCCGATCTTCTTGAGCTCGGGAATGAGCACTCGATTTTCCATTCCTAACTTCTTTGCGAGTTCGTATACGCGCATAGCCATGGGCAATTCCGTATTCTATCCGCTCGTTGCTTCTTCAGCCCTGGCAGCCTGCCGAGCTTCTTCTTGCAGTCGTTGAGCCTCAGCTTCCTCTGCGAGCGCCGCTTTAATCTCCTTATCGCGTTCTACTTTTTCTTTTTCGTATTCCGTCGCGCTGATGATATCGATCTTCCATCCCGTCAACCGTGCCGCAAGCCGAACATTCTGACCATTTTTACCGATCGCCAACGATAATTGCGAGTCGGCCGCGACCACGAGCGCCGACTTCTTCTCTTCGTCGATCCCTACCTTTTCGATCGTCGCAGGGTTCAAGGCTTCGGCAATAAAGACTCGCGGGTCCTGAGTCCAGGTAATGATATCGATCTTCTCGCCCCGCAACTCGCGAACGACCGCCTGCACCCGGGAGCCTTTAATACCGACACAGGCTCCCACCGGATCCACAGCCTTTTCACGTGAGGTGACCGCGATCTTCGTCCGGTCTCCCGGCTCTCGAACGACCGATCTGATCTCGATGATCTTTTCCATGACTTCGGGCACTTCGAGTTCAAAGAGCTTCGCCACGAACTGAGGATGGCTGCGGGACAGAATGACTTGAACATCCTTCGGCGTACGACGAACCTCAAGCAACATCGCTTTCACGCGATCGCCGCGCCGATATGTTTCACGCGGAATCTGCTCTTGAATCGGCAGGATGGCCTCTGTCTTTCCGAGGTCCACAAGGTAATTGCGGCGTTCCATGCCGAGAATGATTCCCGTAACGAGATCCCCCTGACGCGTCGAATATTCTTTTTGAACCGCTTCCCATTCCGCCTCACGCACTTTCTGGAAGATGACTTGCTTCGCTGTCTGGGCGGCAATCCTTCCCAGTTCGTTCATTTCAATCAGCGATCCAATTTCGTCGCCGATCTCCGCCTCACTATCGTATTGGCGGGCTTCTTGAAGAGAGATCTCCGCTTTGGGGTTGCTGACCGTTTCGACGATGATTTTCTTGGACACGACGGAAATTTCCCCCGTCTTTGGGTCGATCTCCACTTGGATGTTTTCGGCCTGGCCGAATCGTTTCTTCGCGGCGGTCTGCAGGGCGGATTCTATAGCTCCGATGACTCGGGTCTTGTCGATTCCTTTCTGGCGCCCGATTTCGTCGATCACTGAGATCAGTTCTCGGTTCATACGTCACGCTCCTGCATCCGGTTACCGCCTACACTCTCCAATTTTCCGGCCCCTAAATCTTTACGATCAGTTTCGCTTCAGCAATCATGTCTCGATTCAGTCTCACCGTCTGGGGTGTCCGCATTGCGCCCACCTCCAGGACGACCGCCTGCTCATCCACGTGCACCAATTGCCCGGTGATCCTCCACTGACCGTCGAACGGTTGCCGAAGCTTGAGGCTCACTTCTTTTCCGATTGCCCGTTGATAGTCTTGAGATCTCTTGAAGGGCCGATCAAGGCCCGGAGAAGAGACTTCAAGGGTAGAGGCATGGGGGAACGGATCGGCCACGTCGAGCGCCGGTCCTAGGGCCTTATGTGCCTGCTCACAGTCTGCAATGCTGATTCCGCCCGATTTATCGATCAGAACGCGAACGACCGAGCGAGGACCTTTCCCCACACACACGACATCAACCAACTCAAGCCCGAGCGTCCATAGGATCGGCGAAATGACTTCGCGCAACCGGTCGGCAACCGGCTGCGGACCACTGCCCGGTATGCTCAACCCATTGTCCTTTGACATGTGCCCAAACAAAAAAGTGGGCTTGAGCCCACTTACAGAGGGAGCACCATAGCATGCACCTCAGTGCAAAGCAAGGGTGCTAGGAGGCTCTTGGGACTTGCATGGTAGTTCGCCAACATCCTTGCTAGCCGGTCAACAACGCCCAGCGGGCGGCGAGCGCTTTTGTGATAGGGCCCGGTTGGCCGGAGCCGATGGTTTTCCCATCGATCTGAACAACCCCGAGTACTTCGAGCGTGGTTCCGGTGAGAAATACTTCATCCGCGCGGTAAAGGAGGTCGATTGGTATGAAGCGTTCTTCGATCACGAGATCGTCTTTCTTCGCCAACTCCAAAACCACGGTCCGTGTGACGCCTGATAGAATGCGCGGACCTTCAGGGGCCGTGATGACAACCCCATCTTGAACAGCCATGACGTTGCTCAGCGCCCCTTCCATGACAAAGCCGTCTCTGACTAAAATCGTTTCGAAGACGCCGGCCTTCTTCGCTTCTTCACGGGCAAGGACATTGGCAAGGAGATTGACGCTTTTGATATCACAGCGCCCCCATCGAAGATCTTCTCTGGTACATACGCTGACGCCGGCGCGGCGGACTTCTGGTGCCAGAGGATGAAACTCCCTGACAGTGATGACCACCGTTGGAGAAATATCAGAGGGGACACTATGTTCACGGGGAGCTGCCCCTCGGGTGATCTGAATATAAATCTTGGCATCTTGGTACCCGGCGAGACTGAGTCCTTGTTGGATCCAGCGCGTCCATTGCTCGTTGGTATATGGCTGGCGAAGCGAGAGTTCTCCTGCGCTTCGATTCAGCCGTGCAAGATGTGCTGCAAGCTCGAACGGACCTCCTCGATAGGTGCGAATGACTTCGTAGACGGCATCTCCAAATTGGAAGCCACGATCATCGATGGAAACAGTGGCTTCTTGCCAGGGAAGGAAACGGCCATTGATGAATGCAATGTCGGGCATAGTTCAATTCCTCGATGGTGGCCCTGCTTCTATTCTGAACAGGCGGCGGTCTTCCGCGGTAAATTTCCACCCCATGCGCTTTTCGAAGATCAGCTGATAAACCCCTGGCTGCGCGGCTTTAAACTCGAAGATGCGCTGCCCGTTTTCCACCGCGTTATTGCTCGCGATGCGGAGGAACTCATCACTGAGCAGCGCAAGTCCTCCGGTGTCATAAGACGGCACCCACTGCTCACCTCTGGTGCGATCTTCCCAGAGATGAATGAAGAATGACTGGCCGACCATGACCTTGCGGGAGTCGCTGCCGTCCAAATCGGGACTGTGATCGGCCCTACAAGTACTCACGTTGATAGGCTGACCCATGTCGTGAAGACAGCCGTTCAGCCGGATTTCCCTTCTTTATATTTTCCGCCGAGGGCCGATCAGAATATCATTCCCGTCCAGCCGGACTTCGTAGCTTCCAACACAGTACCCGCCGCCATCGATGCCTTGTCCATTCCTGATATCGAAGGCCAGATCATGCCAAGGACAGGCAATGACATACCCTTTGAGTCTCCCCTCAATAAGCGGGCCGCCCTCATGGGGGCAACTATTATGGATGGCATACAACTTTCCCTCGACATTGAATAACGCGATCGGACGGTCATTGATCTTGACGATCTTTGACTTTCCGGGAGGCAACTCATCGATCTGTGCAACCTTTAGAAACCCTTCCATCGTGCGTATTTCCTCTGGCTGTCTCTTAGCCCGCATTACTCATGAACGCTTCTGCTGCAATCGTGGATTCGCTACTGCGACAAGCCTTCGGCGGGCAGGCTCGCCCCTCGCAACCTCGACATACTGTTTCAAGTATGCCTCGGTTCCTCGGGGCTCCACGTGCCCGTCTCGCTACGCGACTGCGCGATTTCGCCACGAACCTCCATGAATAATGCGGGCCAGCCTCTACATACGAAGGGCATACTTGAGCTCGTCGTTTTTTGCAACTCCGGCTTTCTTGATGAATCCCGATTCTGCCTGTATCACATACCGAACGGCTTCGGGTGGCGGCCCGAAACGGGGGCACGGATCCTTAGCGCATGGCTCCGCATCTTCCTGCATATGCACCACATGATGACTCTCGTCCACCCATAGAATGTCGATGGGGAATCGATATTCTTTGGTTGTCACGCGATGCATTCCGTTTTGCTCAAAGATATAAAGCATGCCGCCGTTGGGAGGCAAGGCATCGCGAAAGGCAAGCCCAAAGAGCAACTTCTCCGGCGTATCCGCC
>NZ_JBLYIG010000652.1:0-2116 GCF_049222245.1 Nitrospira sp. BLG_2
CCTATACTGTTATACGTATCTTCCCGAAATTCGACCGTACAAGCCGGTGCAGGAGGATGTGGTGGCCATTCTGATTGTCGATGATTCTCCTGATGAGCGTCTGCTGCTTCATCATATTCTCAGGAGTGCGGGCTACCGTGACCTGATCACCGTTTCGTCGGCCCGTGATGCTTTTAAGCAACTGGACTTGGATCATGCCGGCGCCGACGGCGTTAAGGCCGATGTCATTTTGCTGGATATCAAGATGCCGGACATAGACGGGATCGAGGCCTGTCGCCGCATTAAAGCCATCGATGTCTTTGCAGACATTCCGATCATCATCGTGACGGCACGGAACCAAAAGGACTGGCTTCAGGCGGCATTCGACGCAGGTGCAACCGACTACATCAGAAAACCCGTCGAGCAGGTGGAACTCCTCGCACGAGTGAAATCCGCATTCAAGCTCAAGCGCGAAACGGACGCGAAAAGGAGTTGGGAACAAGAGGTCACGAAAACCATCACCGATCTCGACCGCACACTGCGCGACATCGCCGCATTACAACAACTGATACCCGTGTGCCCATCATGTAGAAAACCCCATCCCGCGCACATGTCCGAAGCCGCCCTGAACGAGTACGTGCAGGCCCATCCCGAAACAAAGTTTCTGGATCTCGCCTGCTCCACGTGCGCAAGCCGCTAATCCTGTCGTTGTCGTCCTTAGCTCTCCGGGCGCATCTCCACATCAAGCAACTTGATCTTCCGGTGAAGATGACTTCGTTCGATCTTGAGATCTTCGGCAGTCCGTGAAATGTTCCAGTGGTGTTCCCGAAGCTTGCGACTGATGTATTCTTTTTCGAACGCATTCCGGGCGTCTCGAAGCGAGTCGTAGGATTTTGTAAGAAGTGAATTAGAAGTTTGGTTGCCGGTTGGCGCCACCCCGGCGGTTCGTCCCTGTAACGACAGGGAAGCCTGAGAGACGTCGATCACAAACCCCGGCACCATGATCATGAGCCGTTCGATCAAATTTCTCAGCTCCCGGATGTTTCCAGGCCAGTCGTAGTGCTGAAACACGGCCATCGCTTCCGGCGAGACGTCCTTCATCCGTAACCCTTGCTCCTCGACGTGCATCTTCATGAAATGCCTCACAAGGGCAGGAATATCTTCCCGTCTCTCCCGCAGCGGAGGCACAACAATCGGAACCACGTTGAGGCGGTAATACAGATCCTCCCGAAATTGTCCCTTGCCGATTTCCTTTTCCAAATCTTTGTTGGATGCCGCCAGTACCCGCACATCAACCTTCATCAATTTGGTCCCGCCGACCCGCGTGAACTGCTGTTCCTGTAAAGCCCGCAACACTTTCGCCTGCGTATTGAGGCTCATATCGCCGATTTCGTCGAGGAACAGCGTACCCCCATCGGCCTGCTCGAATTGGCCGCGCTTCATGGATGTGGCTCCGGTAAAGGAGCCCTTTTCATGACCGAACAATTCGCTCTCGATCAATGTCTCTGGGATGGCTGCGCAATTGACGGCCACGAAAGGATGGTCCGATCTGGTGCTGCGCATGTGGATGGCTCGGGCGACCAATTCCTTCCCTGTTCCATTCTCGCCTCCGATCAACACCCGACTGTTCGTGGGGCCTGCCGTTTCGATGAGCTCACGTAGCCGCTGCATGGCCGGAGACTGCCCGACCAATTCGAACTTTTGCTGGACCTTGGTCCGCAGCGACCGGTTCTCTTGCGCCAATCGGAACTGCTCCAGCGCGTGCTTGACACGGAGCGTGACATTTTCCAGCGACAATGGCTTCTCGATGTAGTCGTACGCACCCAGCTTGATGGCTTTCACGGCCGTTTCGATGGATCCGTGCCCGGAAATCATCATGACCTGCGTCATGGGCACAAATTCTTTCACCCGCCGTAAGGTCTCCAGCCCGTCCATCTCCGGCATCCAGATGTCCAGAATCATGAGATCCGGCGGGTCGGTGCCATATATTTTTATCGCCTCCACCCCATTCGCGGCTACCGATACGTCATACCCTTCATCTTCCAGGATGCTTCGCAGAGACGCACGAATTGCTTCTTCGTCGTCCACCACTAGAATCGACGCCGACATAACTTCTCTCTCCTTACCACGTCCACTT
>NZ_JBLYIG010000653.1:0-2269 GCF_049222245.1 Nitrospira sp. BLG_2
GGAAAGACGGAGAACCGAACGATTCCCGGTGCGGGGGGTGATATCCCGATCCGCATCTATACTCCTCAAGGCCATGGTCCGTTTCCTGTGATCGTGTATTTTCACGGAGGAGGGTGGGTGATTGCGACGATCGATACATACGATTCGTCGGCCAGGGCGCTCGCGAAAGCTGCCGATGCCATCGTGGTGTCCGTGGAATACCGTAAAGCTCCGGAGCACAAATTTCCCGCGGCCCATGAGGATGCCTATGCCGCCTATCAGTGGGTATTGCGCAACGCCGATGGCTTCGGTGGAGACCCTTCAATGGTTGCCGTGGCCGGTGAGAGCGCCGGGGGCAATTTGGCGGCGGCCGTGTGCCTGATGGCGCGGGCGCGCGGGGAACTGTTGCCCGTCCATCAGGCGCTCATTTACCCAGTGGCGGGATATGATTTCAGCACCCCTTCTTATCGCGAAAATGCTCAAGCCAAACCGTTGGACAAGTCGATGATGATGTGGTTCTTCGAGAAGTATTTGAAAGAGCCGGCGGACGGGAAAAACCCTTGGATCGATCTGGTGAACACTCCCAACGTAAGCGGACTTCCACCCGCCACGATCATTACGGCGGAAATCGATCCCCTGCGATCTGAGGGGAAACGCTATGCCGAACGCCTCCTTGAAGCAGGTGTTCCGGTGGCGTACCGAAATTTCAAGGGGGTGACACACGAGTTTTTCGGGATGGGAGCGGTGGTGAGCGACGCGAGAAGAGCCGTTCGACTGGTTGCGAATGGTATGAACGGGTCATTCGATGATCCCGTCTTTTCCCGCTATGACGAGCGCTCAGGACGAAGCGCACAAATAGAACCGTTGCAGGACTAGGTCGCTTGAATACATGCGGGTATGTAACGGCAAAGGAACATGTTATGTCGAGATTTCTCTCATTATGCCTGGCGGTGGTTGGCGTTGTGGGGTGGTTTTCGTCTGTGTCGGCCCAGACGGCTAAAGCCGACGCGCAGTCATTTCTCGAGAAAGCGGCTGAAGGACAGCAGATCGAAATATCGTTGGGTCAACTTGCCGCTCAACGCGCGGTGAACCGACGAGTGAAGGACTTCGGGGAAGAAATGGTCGAAGACCACAAGAAGGGGAGTCAGCAAGTCGAGCAATTGGCCATGAAGTGCGGTGTGCAACTTTCTCCCGGAGTCAGTGAGGAGCATAAGCGGAAGGTGAACAAGCTCTCCCTTCTGTCCGGCCATGCCTTCGACCGCGCCTACATCGACTACATTTTAGAAGACCACGAAACTACGGTCGATGAGTTCCAGCAGCGCGCGAAAACCATACAGGATGTAGGCATCAAGCAATGGATCGACTCGACCTTGCCTACATTACAAACCCATCGGGAAAAGGCTCATAAAGTGAAATACTCGCTGCAGACAAATCCATGATTATGGCGCAGGACGGGGATGAAACCCCAGCCGGGTGACGAATGGACGAGAAGACCACCGATCAGTCGGTACTCCAGCGAATCAATGAACTGGTCGGACACGAGCATCAGATGCTGGCTCGCGAATCCCTGAGTGAGGAAGACCAGGGCCGGTTACGGGCTCTGCAAGTCGAACTGGATCAATGCTGGGATCTCCTTCGTCAACGACGCGCGCTGCGGACCGTCGGACAGGATGCCGACAAGGCGCAGGTCAGACCGCCGGAGATCGTCGAAAAGTACGAACAATGAAACAAGCGATCGAAAACCTATCGGTGTCCGTCAAAACCATTAACACACCAAACAAGGAGGCAGATATGTCCGTGATAGAGAAATCCATCGAGCTGAACGTTCCCGTGAACACAGCATATAATCAATGGACGCAATTCGAAGAATTCCCCCGGTTCATGGAAGGCGTGGAGCAAGTGCGGCAGATCGACGACAAACATCTGCATTGGAAGGTGAGTATCGCGGGAAAACAGGAGGAATGGGACGCGGAAATCACGGAACAGGTTCCCGATCAGCGGATCGCCTGGAGGAGCCAGCGAGGCGCTCGGAACAGCGGCATGCTGACGTTTGCGTCACTCGCAAACAACAAGTCTAAAATCAACCTTCGTGTGGAGTACGAGCCCCAAGGGGCTATCGAAAAAACAGGCGATGCCGTCGGTGTGGTCTCCCAACGCGTGGAAGGGGATCTGAAGCGATTCAAGGAATTCATCGAGTCGCGCGGCCAAGAAACCGGCGCCTGGCGAGGAAAGGTTTCCTGACGGAATGTGCGAGAGTTCGAGGAAATTGTGGTTGGATGGTTTCGTGAAC
>NZ_JBLYIG010000654.1:0-1965 GCF_049222245.1 Nitrospira sp. BLG_2
AGAGGGCGCCAATCGAGCCGCCCGCGAGAAAGACGGCTATGATCCCGGAGCCGTCAAAAATGGAGTGCCGAGCCCATGGATTCAGCCGTTGGCGATCCGTGGCAATCAGGGCGATTGCGTCAAGATGACGCTTCGCAACCAACTGGAGGGCGGTGAGGAGGTCAGTCTCAACATTCACGGCTCCAGTATGATCGTCGCCTCCACGGGCAAACCGGCAACAACGACGAATCCGGACAGCATTGCCGCCCAAGGCAAGGCGGTGGAACTGGAATGGTACATTCCGCCGACCCAGCAGGAGGGTGGCCGGCAGTTTCACTCGTACAGCAACGACCGCGAACTGACGGTCCTGGGGCTGTTCGGCACATTCGTCGTCGAGCCCAAGGGGTCCGAATATCTCGACCCGTTGGGAGCCGGCGAGCCGATGCCGATGACCAGTGGATGGCAGGCCATCATCAAGAATGGTGCCGGGCCTGACTTCCGGGAATTCGTGTTGATGTATCATGAAGTCGGGGACGAGGCGTTTCGTCCGCTGAACAAGAAAGGTGACTTCATTCCCCAGCGCGATCCCTTGACCGACGTGTACCGGCCGGTGGCCCGCGCGCTGAATTACCGGAGCGAGCCTTTCGGCGTCGATAACATGCAGACACAGCACGAGTACTTCGGGTTTGAAGACGAATCCATGGCCTACAGCGCCTATACCTTCGGCGATCCGGCAACGACCATCCCCCGCAGTTATTTGGGCGATCCCGCAAAGTTTCGCCTCGTGCACGGAGGATCGGAAGTGTTCCACTCTCACCATCCGCACGGAGGGTCGATTCGTTGGCCTCGGAGCCCGCGCGCCATCGACGAAATGCCTTTGTGGCATGCGGCCAAGAACGGGCCGGTGAAATATCCCGTGATTCGAATGAAGTCCGACCGAGTTGACGTGGAAGTCATCGGACCGTCGGAGACGATGGATTTGGAAACCGAGTGCGGATCCGGCCTGTGCCAGCAGTTGGCCGGAGACTTCTTGTTCCACTGCCACGTCGCGCACCATTACATCGCCGGCATGTGGGGCTATTGGCGGGTGTACAACACACTGCAGCAAGGAGATGACCACAACGACGTGATGCCGGATCTTCGAGAGCTGCCCGACCGGGCGGGCCGTATCAAGGCGGGCGTAACGTCCGATCGGCTGATCGGCAAGACGGTCGACTGGTTCGGAAAGCAGTTCCGCATTATTGAGAAAGGCAAGACCGACTGGAAAGCGGACCCGGCTATCGTCACGATCAAGGATTGGGTTGAGATGCAGGTGCCGCCGCAGGGGCAGCCTGGACATCAGAAAGAGGAACGCGCCCAGACCCGTTCCTACGACGCGAGCGTGTTGAATTGGGTCTGGCAAGGGACTCGCGCGCTGACTGAACCGGAAAACACCGTGCCGAACCCGCGATACCAATCGCCGCATCCGGGACAGCGGCTGCCGATCGTGTTCGAGGAGGCCACCGGCAAAATCGCTTGGCCGCATTTGAAGCCGCATTTCGGCCGTCGTGTGCCTTTCTCCCAGAATCACAATCCTTCTCCGTGGCTGGATATGATTCACCTCGACAACGACGGTTTGCCCAGTTCTTATCCGGCGAAGCCCGGAGAAAATGGGCGTTGGAGCATGTGCCCCGAGAACGCGGGCTCCAAGAAATACAATGTGCACTTTATTCAGACACCGATGACACTGGCCGATAAGCAGGGGGATACGCCGGCCATCGTGGACAAGGACGGACTGATCTATGTGCTGCACGAGGAAGAAGCGCAGGTCCGCAAGAGCGACATTAAGTATCCACTGGTCGTGCGCGCCAATATCTATGATTGTATCGACTGGATGCTGACGAGCGAGTGGCTGGACGATGACCACATCAATTTCCAGGCCTCGAAGGTCAATACGCACTGGCACTTCCTGCAGTTCGACAATCAGTCGTCCGACGGAGTGATCAC
>NZ_JBLYIG010000655.1:0-11667 GCF_049222245.1 Nitrospira sp. BLG_2
GCGAAGAGGAAGGAGAAGGCGGGCTCGCTCTATGGCTCGAATTGGCGCGAGGCGTGCATCTGGACGCCGATGAAGTGCGGAGCTTCCGATGCGTGCTTCCGGGAGTCAGGCTCGCGTGCAACGAATATGTCCGGTTCGTCCGCGAGGCGTCGCTCCTCGAGGCCGTGGCTTCATCGCTCACGGAATTGTTTGCGCCTTCACTCATGGCGCGGCGCCTCGAGGCGTGGAAACGACATTATCCTTGGGTGCGTCCGAGGTCGCTGGAGTATTTTCAGCTGCGCATCTCTCGCGCAACGCTCGATTCGAATCAAGCCGTCGAGTTCGTGGTTCGGCGCGCGACCACGTATGCTCTTCAAGAACGATGTGTGGGGGCGTTGATCAAGAAGGCCGATATTTTGTGGACCATGCTCGATCACCTCTCTATGGCGTATGTCGAAGCAGGATCAGAACGAAAGCAGGTTGCTCATGACTCTCACCACCGTCCGGCCTCGGCTTAGGCCGAAAGTTCGCCTTCGGTTCGATCGGCGCACCGGCCGTCATCTGCTCTTGTACCCCGAAACGGGACTCGAGCTGAACCATACCGCCACGGCCATTGCGCGTCTTTGCACGGGTGAATGGACGGTCGATGACATGGTAGAGCAACTGGCTCGAGCCTATGATGACGTGTCGCCTGACGAGATTAGGCGGGAAGTGTGTGAGTTTCTCGATGTCCTTTCCGACCGTGGCCTGCTTCAAAGTGTGGAATGAACAACGAGCCTCGTCCATATACATTGATTGCCGAACTCACCTATCGGTGTCCGCTTCGCTGCCCCTACTGTTCGAATCCGTTGGATTTTGCGGAGCGTGGGAATGAAATCGACACCGACACATGGCTCCGGGTCTTTCGTGAGGCCGAAGAACTTGGCGTGGTTCAACTCAACCTCACGGGAGGCGAGCCGTTGTTGAGGGATGATTTGGAGCTGCTCGTCGAGGGGGCCGGCAAGCTCGAATTGTATACGAACCTCATCACGAGCGGAATGCCGCTCACGTCCGAGCGACTCTCTCGTCTTCGCGCGTTGGGACTGAACAGTGTGCAAGTGTCGATTCAGAGCACGAGACCGTCCGTATCGGACCGAATCGCCGGCGCACCGTCGTTCAACCGCAAGCTCGATGCCATGCGGTGGGTCACATCGCTCGGACTTCCGTTGAGCATGAACGTCGTGCTCCATCGGGAGAACATCTCTGAGATCGGAGAGATGATCGCTCTGGCTGAACGTGTTTCCGCCGATCGGCTCGAATTGGCGAATACGCAGTATCTTGGATGGGCATTGAAAAATCGCCCCGCGCTGCTGTCCACTCGCGAGCAAATCGAACGGGCGCGAACCGTTGCGGCCGAGGCCAACGCGCGCCTTCGTGGAAAAATGGAGGTGCTCTTCGTCACGCCCGACTATTACACCGGATACCCCAAGTCTTGCATGGACGGATGGGGCCGCCGGTTCATCGTGGTCAATCCGGAAGGGCTCGCATTGCCCTGTCATCTGGCGCATACAATACCCGGATTGCATTTCGAGCGTGTCACGCGGCGCCGGCTCGCGGAAATCTGGCATCACTCAGAGGGGTTCAACCGATTCCGAGGCGACGAATGGTTGCCCGATCCTTGTAGAACCTGTGAACGCCGCGTCCTAGACTTCGGAGGCTGTCGTTGCCAAGCGTTTCATGTCATGGGAGATGCCGGCGTGACCGACCCGGCCTGCTCGCTCGCTCCCGGCCACGACCAGATTGAGTCGGCACGAGCTCAAGCCGATCGCACGACCGGCTTCCCCGTCCTGTTCGAGTATCGGACCGGTCGGGGGTGTTCCGCACGATGACCCGACGTATGAATGCCAGTCTGATCATGTTGCTCGTGCTGTTCGCGTCTATCGGTGCGTTCGCGTTTGCAAAAGATCGCTCGTTGCCGCTCCAGGGACTCTATGCGAGCGGTCGGCTATTCGAGAGCGTCTGGATCGAATTGCTGTTGGGCTTCCTTATTGCCGGGTTTGTCGATGTGCTTATCTCTCCGGCTCGGATCACCGCGTGGCTGGGAACCGAGACTTCGACCCGCGGAATTCTTGTGGGATGGATGGCCGGCTTAGTGATTCCCGGAGGGCCCTATCTCTTGTTTCCCATGGCGGCGAGTCTCTGGAAAACCGGGGTGCCTCCCGGCGCCTTGATCGCTCTGATTACCGCGAAAACCCTGGTCAGCCCCATCAGAATCCTGACGTATGAAGCCCCTCTGTTGGGGTGGCGTTTGACTATTGCTCGGTGCGTGCCTGCGCTCCTGGTCCCTCCGATCATGGGGCTACTGGGACAGTGGATCTTTAACCTATTCATGAGGAAGTCACCATGAGCGCAAGCCGCGGGAGAAAAAGCAAAGTCATGAATCACATTGTCGGGCTCATCTGTGCTTCGCTGATGCTGTTTGTATTCGGGAACAGGATTGAAGCGGGCTCTCTTCCTCTCGATACGATCAAACTACCTCCTGGTTTTACCATCACCGTCTATGCGGACAATGTTCCCAATGCGCGAGGTATGGCACTGGGGCGGGACGGCACTCTCTTTGTCGGTACAAAGGACAAAGGCGATGTCTATGCGGTGCTGGACAAGGACGGGGATCAGCGCGCCGACGAAGTGTTGACGATCGCTCGTGGATTGAACATGCCGGCAGGCGTGGCTTATCAAAACGGCTCGTTGTACGTGGCCGCCGTCGATCGGCTCTTGCGGTATGACGATATCGATACACAATTGAAACATGTGCCACCCCCGGTGGTCCTCACGGATCGTTTCCCCAAAGATGCCCGTCACGGATGGAAATTTATCGCCTTCGGTCCCGATGGAAAGCTCTATGTGCCGGTGGGAGCGCCCTGCAATAGCTGTGAACCCGATCCCGATCGCTATGCTCTCATCGGCCGCCTCAATCCTGACGGGAGCGGATACGAGATCATCGCGCGCGGGGTCCGAAACACAGTCGGCTTCGATTGGGACCCGACGACTCACGAGTTATGGTTCACCGAAAATGGCCGGGATCACCTCGGTGACAATCAACCGCCGGACGAACTCAACCATGCAACGAAGTCCGATTTGCACTTCGGCTATCCCTATTGCCATGGAAGAACAATTTCAGATCCTGAGTACGGGCGCAAACATGCGTGCGGAGAATTCGCGCCGCCCGCCGCCGAGCTTGGCCCTCACGTCGCCGCCCTGGGCATGCGTTTTTACACCGGCACCATGTTCCCTAAGGAATATCGGAATCAGATCTTTATCGCCGAACATGGGTCGTGGAATCGGAGCGAGAAAATAGGTTATCGAATCACGTTTGTGTCACGAGATGAGCAAGGACGAACGCGATACTCGGTTTTTGCGGAAGGATGGCTTCAAGGCCAAAGGGCATGGGGGCGTCCTGTTGACGTCCTCGTCATGCCGGATGGCGCCCTGTTGGTCTCGGACGATTCGGCCGGCGTGATCTATCGAATCACCTCTGGCGAACCCTCATGATTGCGTCCTGACGAGTCGGCTCTAGGGAGGTTGCCAGTTCAGAAGCGGCGGGAATTCCATTACTCATCCAACACGTGTTGATTTGATGAGCTCGATCTCGAAGCGCGCCTTGAAATTCCTTCGGGACGCCGCTTCTTCGGCGGATCACCGATCGGCGGAGCGTCTTTCCTAGGCTGCCGGGGAGGTTCTTGTATAGGAGGCTTCCTGGAAGCCGGCGGCTCCTTCAGAGGGCTCTTCTTGGAGGTCGGTGGCTCTCGAATCGGTCGCTTGGGCATAGCATTCAACACCTTCATGATGAATGCCAGGTATCATGACTCAATCTGAAGAAACAGGAAAGCCACAACAGCAAGAGAACAGGGCTTCGAGTGAATGTGACCATCATACCCTCGTGAAGGTTGAATCGAAAATAAGCGAGGCGGACAAAGATGTGCAGATCTATGCCTGTACGGTCTGTCGGAAGTCGTTCGTAGTCGATGCATGGTGAAGGCATCTTGAAGTCCCAGCGAATGTCCTGGAAGTTTGTCGCCATATGGAGCGTAGCCGATCGAGTATGGTATTAGGGGTCGTTTGATGAACTCGATTTCTCTAGGACGCTGACGTATCCTCCTCTCTTCTCCATGCTTACATCGTCTTGGGTTCCACGCGGCACACCCGCAACCATGCACAAAGTCTATTTGGGGAAACTCTCGGAACACGATCCGTTGCACGCGTATCTCCAGCATGACATTCAGCCGAAGATCGGCGCTGCCTCACGTCATTCGGGGTACCGTGTCTTCAGGCTCAACGGCTCACACGATGTGTACTTGTATGAAGACCGCGCGACCAACACCAAGGTCATCGGTAAGTTTTTTTTCTCCTCCACAAAGAACGATGCCGGAAAGGCTAGCTCCCGCTTGACGCGCGAATTCGACAGTCTTTGCATGATGCGTGCGTACGGGCTGACCGGCTATCCCCACCATGTTGTGAGGCCGCTGGGTCGCTATTATGCGATGAACGCGCTGCTGATCACCGAATACTGCGAGGGAGAATTACTCAGCGACGTGATCCGCCGGGTGATTCAGAGCGGGGACCACGGGACACTGTATCATGCACTCACCGCCCTCGCGTATTTCTTGGCTTCGTTCCACAACCGAACGGCCAGCGGCGTGGGGGTGGACTTCCACCAAGACTGCGCGTATCTGGACCGCCTTATTCACCGATTGCAGGACATCCGGGCACTCGAAAAAGACGAGAGAGGCGAATTATATTGGCTGCGTGACCAGTGGCGTCATCAGACGCGGATGTGGGAAGACCAGCAGGTGATCGTGCATGGGGACGCAACCCCGGAAAACTTCCTGATGGGGGACGGATTACAAGTCATGGCGTTCGATCTGGAGCGAGCCAAGCATGCGGATCGCGTGTTTGATACCGGCCGCATCGCGGGCGAATTAAAGCATTTCTTTCTGCGGGCTACCGGCAAGAAGGATGCCGCTGAGCCCTTCATCGGCCACTTTCTGTGGGAATATGCCTGCCACTTCCCCAACCGCGATCGCGCCTTTCAATCGATCACGGGAAGGACCCCCTTTTACCTCGGCATGACGTTATTACGCATCGCGCGAAATCAGTGGATCGACACGGACTACCGTCATCGCCTGATCCATGAGGCAACAACGTGTTTGAGGGCCCTGTAGATGGAGGTGAAAGGGATTATTTTCGATGTCAATGGCACGCTGACGGATATTCACACCAACGAGGGGCACGATGAGATCTATCGAATCCTGAGTAACGTGCTTTCTTATCAGGGCATTGTGCTCGAACCGCATGTCGTGAAGGATCTCTATTTCCAGATCATGAAGGAGCAACGCGCGGCCCATGATGGACGACACCCCGAATTTGATGCTATCGGCATTTTCCATACGATCCTCACGCAATACGCGACGGACTTCACACGCGGCCTGTCGCCTCAGAAACTGGAGCAACTCCCGAGACTGCTGGCCGAGACGTACCGTGCCGCCTCACGCTTTCGGTTACAGCCCTATCCCGGGGTGGTGGACACCATCCGGCGGCTGCATCAGAACTATCATCTGGCCATCGTTTCCGATGGGCAGACCGCCTATGCCGTTCCCGAGCTGAACGCCATCGGGCTCGCCGGATATTTCGACCCGATCATCATCTCGGGAGACGTCGGCGTCCGTAAGCCCCATGAACGCCTGTTCACGGACGCATTGACTGCCATGAAGATGACACCGTCCGAGGTGCTGTTTGTGGGCAATGATATGTATCGCGATGTGTATGGAGCGAAGAGAGTCGGGATGACCACGGTGTTTTGCAAATCCAACCAAGGCTTGGCGGAGAAAGAAGGCGTCAAACCCGATTATATTATTTACCAGTTCCCTGAGTTGCTCAACGCGATCCGTTTCTTCGAGGGACGGTGATACATCGGATGACGACATGTCGTTGTCGCGTGTGCCCCGGGGGGCCGATGCCGAGGTTTGCCCAATCTCCTTAGATCTCGGCGATAAGATCCTTCTGCTCAATCAGCAAAAATACTGGTATACATAAACCGAGCGTTAGCGCTTAGCTATGCGGCCCCAAGAAGTATTCGCCCGATTCGAGCCAGATGCGCACAACCGGCGGGTTGCGCTGCCATGACTTTTCGCCGGAGACGAAGCGGCGGCCTGATCGTGATCAAAGCCGGTAGCGCAGGAACAGATGGCCGCTCTTGGCCCATTTTACGGATAGCAGTGTTCCCCACATCGCCTGCTCAGGAGCCAATCCGAGCGGGCCTGAAAAAGCCGGGCGCTTCCCTGTCCAACCCCGACCAACGATTTGAGGGGCCATCGTAAGAAACAGTTCGTCAACCAGCGATTGTTTTAGGAAAGACGAGAACAACGTCGGCCCCCCTTCGTGAAGGAGGAGTTTTATTCCATAGTCGGCATGGAGCAACGCCACCATGTCGGACGGACTGAGCGTCGCGTCACCAGGAAGCGCGCGGACGGTAGCCGGCAACGTGGCTCCGTATCGTTGTTGTAAATGGGCGGCGCCTTGGTGGGTCGTCAGCACAAGGCTTCGGATCTCTTCCTGCCTAAATAACGTGTGGTCCAAGTCGATATGGCCCATGCCGCTCACGACGACATTCAGAGGATGAAGAGTACCCTTGCCTACATGCTTTCGAAGCGCGTGGAATTCCTTCTCGAATCCGGGGTACACACAGTCTGCCGTCCATATATGTCCAGGCGCGTTACGAAAGGTATCTTCTCCGATCATGACCGCATCAGCCAAGGCGCGCAGCAGTCCCATGATAAACATGTCCTCTTCATTCCTGCCGCTTATTTCCGCGCCTCCAGATTTGCCGGGGACCTTCAGCGAGACAATGCCGTCCACTGTCTGGACAAAGTTGGCGAAGATCAGCGGCCTTTCCGATGAATCGCCGAGGAACAACTCGCCATCGTAAGCTGCGCGCAGGATTTTCGTCAGAGACGGAGATGGCGGAACTCCCGTTCCATCGTATAGCGTTTTAATTTCCATCATCTTTCGAGAACGAGATCAGGGCAGTTTCCCGCGTATTCCAAAGACAGTAGAACGGGTTCAGAGCGGAGGAAGTTGAATCAAAAGGACGACCGACCAAATGGTATCTAGGGGGATGCGGCATAGCCGAGCAATCCCGGCTTCCGGTAGATCGGAAGCCGGGAGACGGGTGTTATGGCTCCGTCTTCTTGATGATTCTACCGCTATAGGCGTCGATCCAGACGGTTCGGCGATTGTTTTGATTATCCGCCAATTGCACTTCGTACACGGTATGATCGCTTTCTTTTTCCAAGTGACTTTCTATCGCCCGCGATCCGGGGATGGATGCTTCGGCCGTGCGGATGGCATCCGGCATGGAAATATGGGTGGATCGCGCCATTTTTTCCTGACTGCTACAGGCGCTTAAGGCGAAAAACATCAACGCGAACGGCAAGGCAAAATAACGCATATTGGGCCCTCCGGTTTTGAAGTAAAGATGACTTTTACTATGGTGAATTGACGAAGCAAACTTGAGGCCATGGACACACAGCCGGCGATAAGTGGGCGCCAAAGGCGAAAATGCATCTTGCGCGAATTCAAGACCGGGACGAAAGTCCCAATCTGTCTCTCAAAAGACATTGCGTCCCGATGAGTACTGATGTTCGCAGTGCCCTACGCAGCTGTTTTCGAGGCTTTCTTCAAGAATCATCCGGTTTCGTGCTGTCGCCAAGCGCCTCGCGGTTCAGGCCGGAAACGGGCGGCGAGTCGGTATTCGGCACATCACCCGGATTGCCCGCGGGGTGTTCGTTCAGGCCGACACCGATTGGGATGCCGGAGTTGCTGGTCTGCTGAGGATGAATAGGAGCATTGCCGACCGGTACGGGACCGGAACCATGATAATCATCCGGATCGTATTCGCCGGTCGCCTGGTTGCTGGGGCTTCGTTGTTCGATTGGATTTCTGACGCGCCGTCCTTTCGGACCGGCCCCGGGACTCGCATCGGATGAGGGTTTCTTCCTGGCCATAATCGCACCTCATATCGCACCTCATGATGATGTGACGTTGATCGCTCGGTTTTGAGCTTTACAAGAACCGCTGCAATGGAAATGCCGCATGGTGATGAGGCTATTTAGTGCCGCTAGGATAAGTTCGATAGATAACTGAGTACATCGAGATCAGCCGAGATAGATCTTTAGCTGTAACCAACGGATACTTTTTGTTTGACATCGATTCATGTCCTATGCATACTGCACCGAACCTTCTCATTTATTTTTATAGTGAAACTTCTTGCAGGCATTGACGGTTGAGAGCCGATGGTTTCTCCAGCAACTCAAGACTCTCTCCTCCGTCTGGCAGGTCGCTTACTCAAGTCCTGCCGCAACCGTTCACAAGACGGGTTGCTCAGCAAGACGAGAAGAGGGTTGTTGGATGGACATGACGCGCTCGGGGATTTCTATAGTCGAATCGTGCCGGCGGAACAGCGGCGTGCCCAAGGGGCGACCTTCACGCCGCCCCAAGTGGTGCGGGCGATGGTGCAATGGGCCGATGCGCAAGGGGTAACGTTTGAACGCATTATCGACCCCGGCGCCGGCTCCGGCCGCTTTGTCCTATGCGCCGCTCAGGCCTTTCCGGATGCTCGCATCATAGCTGTTGAAAAAGATCCGCACATTGTCAATCTTCTACGCGCCAATGTCGCCATCGCTGGGCTCACGAAGCGTGTTTCGATCATTGTAGACGATTACCGCTCCGTCCATCTTCCTTCAGCCGGTCGGACATTGTTCATCGGCAATCCCCCCTACGTTCGCCATCATGACATCGAGCCATGCTGGAAACGTTGGTATACCGAGACCTTTCGAGCATATGGGTTGCCTGGGAGTGCATTGGCCGGGCTCCACCTTCATTTTCTTCTCAAGACTCGTCAACTCGCGGTTTCCGGAGACTATGGTTGCTTCATCACGGCGGCGGAATGGCTCGACGTGAATTATGGTTCCACAGCGCGCGCTATGTTGATGAACGGTATGGGCGGGCAATCACTGCATCTTTTCGATACGGCATCACAGGTCTTTCCCGATGCCATGACGAGCGCTGCCATTGTGTGTTTTAAAATAGGTTCTCGTCGTCGTTCACTGAAGATATGCCGCGTTCAATCACCCGCCCAGCTTGGGAACTTGCAGGGCGGCATGACCATCTCTTTCTCGCGCGCTGAAAAACACGATAAATGGTCGTGTCTTATCCGTCAAAACGAGGCAGAGAAAAATAGTTTTATCCGGCTTGGAGAGTTATTCGAGGTGCACCGCGGGCAGGTGACCGGTATGAACAAGGTATGGATAGCCGCTGAGCAGGCGGAAGGGCTGCCGGCCTGCGTCTTGGTTCCCACCGTTACGCGCGCGAAAGAACTTATTCAAGCCTCCGGCTCCCGGCTTACGGATGCCGGTCAACTCCGGTGTGTTGTGGATCTTCCCGATGACTTTCGCCGGTTTTCGATGCAAGAACGTGAACGCATCAAAATATTTATGGCGTGGGCAGAGTTGCAAGGAGCGAAGGACGGTTATATTGCAACGCATCGCAAGCCGTGGTGGCGGGTCAATCTGAGGACTCCGGCCCCAGTCCTTATGACGTACATGGCTCGGCGTGCCCCGGTGTTTGTCCGTAACGCATGCGGAGCTAGAATTCTGAACATTGCCCACGGGCTATATCCTCGCATTCCGATCTCTGAAGACGATCTGACGCTGATTATCCGTTGGCTAAACGCCAATGTAAGCCTTGGCCGAGGTCGGACCTATGCAGGTGGGTTGACAAAGTTTGAACCAAGAGAAGTGATGCGACTCCCTATCCCACACCTTGAACGGTTGCGCCGGATGAGGATCGCTTGAATGGGCTGGTCGAAGGGCGCCCGTAAGTGGTCTCGGCAGGAAATTCTTCGGGATGTTGAACAAGCCAAGGAATTGTTCAGGCAGCGCCGCTTAGAGGAGCCTAAGGAAAGATATCTCGAAGCGTTCAAATCGCTAGAACGGGCCAATAAGAAAGTCGTGGAGCTTCTGCCCGGTCTGCTGGCTGATCCTGTTGATCCCCATTTGCTCTCATCACTGGTCCGGGAGGAAGATCTCTTCACAGCGCTCCGATATTTGGGGGCCCCGCCGATATCAGCGGACGATCTTGAAACCTTGCTGGGTAACACGCTTGCACCTACACGAATCGCTCACGATCCTGAGCGAGCGAAGAACCTGATCGACATCCTCCGTCGCATCCTTGATCCCAAGCGATTCCCATGGATCCATGAGAATCGCTCCGCTTCCAAGAGTGAAAAGAACGCGGCCGTCCTGGCATCTTGCGTGGCGGCCTCCGCTCAACGCGTTCAGACATCGAGACGATCCGATGAACGGGATGCCGTTGAAGGAGCAGTGAGGGCGCTCCTTTGCGAAATGGGATGGACGAGAGTGCCGTCGCCGAGAAAAGGCATACAGGTATTGCTTACAGATGCGCCACAAACCGGGAAATTCATGATCGGTTGCATGGTGGGCGAACATAATGCCGATATTGTCGTAAGACTGGGTGACGGGCGTGTACTCGCGTTGGAGTGCAAAGCATCGAATTCGGAAATCAATAGTCGCAAACGTATCAATAAGGAAGTGGCTGTCGATGCCGGAAGCTGGGTGAGGCAATTTGGAGAGCAGAATGTCGTTCCGGCCGCGGTTATCCAAGGAGTGTTCAGCCCTGCGTATCTTACCGTGGCACAGGAAACGCCAGTCGTATTCTTTTGGGCGCACCGGCTCACTGATCTCAAGCGATTTTTGCTTCGGTCGCAACGCTAGCCGATTTCACCCGCCAGTGCCGCAATGTCTCTTCAACGTTTCGTCCGACATTAAACTCATCCAGTGCCGCGCGGTTTGGGCCAGTGACTCCCGGTATCGGGAGTAAGAGATTTAAGGGACATCCCCAGTGTCACGCCCGGAACCACGGACGTATACTTGATTCTCCGGTAGCGAGGCGCTGCTGTACGTGAGGCAACTCAAAGGGGAACTATGATCCCGACGACTGCTCGAGTCGAGCAACACACCGATGAAGCCGTCAATGAGCAGATTCGGAAACGAACAGAACAGAGTATCTCCTACGTAGGGAGACAAGGACGTGCTCAGATCAGCCGACGGCTTGAGGAACTTGACCATGAGTGGGATATAGAACGGACATTGGAAGCGAATGCCGCTTCTATCACCCTATTGGGACTTGGGCTCGGGGCGTTCGTCAACCGCCGATTGTTCATGCTGCCTGCCGTAGTGGCAGGATTTCTCCTGCAGCATGCAGTGCAAGGCTGGTGTCCGCCCATTCCGTTCTTTCGCAGATTGGGTTTTCGGACCGCGCGAGAAATCGCCTCCGAGCGGTACGCGCTGAAAGCCTTGCGAGGAGACTTCGACGACTTGCCTATGCCGCATAACATTGAAGAAGGCGATGCCAGGCGAATCTTGGCGGCGATGAACCGCTGAATGAACAATCTTTCCCTGATGAGCCACTTTCGGACGATGTGGTCTTCAACTATTCCATCATCATCGGGACAGTATTGGTTTAAAGGCTCGTTTGAGCCCATCGACGACGTGCTGGCCGACCTATTGAACGTGGTGACGATAGACGAAGAGCAGGTTATCGTCCCAGGCGTCGCCGGGACCATCCCACTTG
>NZ_JBLYIG010000656.1:0-2587 GCF_049222245.1 Nitrospira sp. BLG_2
CGTACTGGTATCCGGTGTGATGATGTTGCGCTGGTTGAAAGAGAAGGAGGTGGCGGACCGCATTGAGAAGGCCATGTATGAGGTCCTGGCGGAAGGCAAGAAAGTGACCTACGACATAGGTGGAACGGCCAAGACCGACGAATACGCGCAGGCGATCATCGACAAGATGAACGCCGCGAGGAAGTAGGGAGGAAGCTGATGCCGACATATACACAAACCGCGATTGCGACGAAGAAGAAGAAAAGTATCAAGTTGGTGGGCGCTGACCTATACATCATCACGGACAAAGGGATTCCCGAATTCACCGACGGCGAATTCGGACCGTTCAGATGCGAATTCATCTCCAACCGTGGCACTAAGGTATGGCCGGGCTTCGTCAGTCCGGATCTCTTGATGGTCAATTGGTACCGGTGCCGTTTTATGGCCACGAAAGACATCAAGGATGCAGAAGTCGGCGAGTTCCTGGTCCAGCTTAGCAAGAAATGGGAGTGGTCCGCGGCGCAGAAGCTCTGGAATTACGACGGTGAGGCGGGATTCAGTAAAGCCTATTAGTAGGCAGGACAGTCTGGTGGGCGCGAGAGTCCCACCAGACTGTCCCGCGCGTCCCACCTCTAAAAGGTAGACGGATGAATGCCTTAGCAACAAAGAACATGGCCTCTCTCCCTGTCATAGACACGGCCTTCTTGCTCAGGCTTCAGTACCCACACGCCCTATCTTTCGTCAGAGCAACAGACATTTAATCGTGATCGCTTTCAGCAGGACACATGAAAGGTCTCCATACTGGACGTTGGATTCGCTCCGGACGCACAGATGGGAGATTAATCATGGCGGGCGCTGTCATTAATAAAGCGGAGATCGAGTATGCAGCCATGCTCACGGTCTTAGATTTTCAGACCGAATTCATGAAGTCTGCCTATTCGCATGTGCGAGTCTCTGTGTACGACGAGCTGATCTACGTCACCTCAGTAAGAAGCGCGTCCATTCCTGCGGAGAAGGAACTCGGCAGGTCGCCTGAAGGCCACGAACTTCTTCGCCGATTTCATCGTACCCTATTCGACTCATGTCAGCACGTCCTACAGAAACGAATGGAGCAAGCCACGGCGTGAAGATTCAAAACATGGTGCCAGACCTTGACCCGGAATGGGGAAGAAGTACACTCGTCATCAAATTGCTCGAGCCTATCACGCAATCGACAACACATTGATCCGTCGTACTATAGCTGCCATCTGGATGGAAGAAAATGAGCGCCTGCCCGCCCAACATCCTTTTCAGTAGCGCTCTTCCTTGCGAATAGGAGTCACAGGCGGCATCGGCTTCTTCTGCCTGATACATGTGCCCGTCTAACGATCCTCGTCGCCCCTCGCTACTGAACTTTTGGATTTCCTCGACAAGAGAGTCCTTAAGGGGAGTGACGGGCGTCCAATCTTATATCCCCGGCACGGCCTCAATACTGGCCTCGATTAATAAAGTAACCCGAAGAATTGGATATCCCTTTGCCATCCGTCACGCGACGGATCAAGACAAGGTCGAACCGCGCAGCACATCATGTCCCCCGTGCACCTACGCACCTTCGCACAGCCAAGGCGCAGGACCATGCACAACTGTAAGAGCTTGTGGGAATTTCATGGGACATATTTATACGGTATTTCTTAGGTACATCTTATACTGGTAGATGAGGAACACGATTTGCTCTTTGCCGCTACAACAAATGAAGACAATGCGGCATCCCTTCTAGTCGTTAAGAGAGGGAGACTCATGCTGGAACAATTCGTAGATAACTTTCTTCACAACCTCTTCAAGCCCTTACTGCTGTTCTTTTATCTCGGCTTCCTGGTCCCCCTGCTGAAAGTTCCATTTGAGTTTCCCTACGCGGTTTATAAGGGTCTCATTATCTATCTCTTGCTTTCGATCGGCTGGCATGGCGGTGAAGAGTTGGCGGCGCTCTCTACGGCGGACCTTAGGCGTGCGAGTGGATTCATGGCGCTGGGCTTTGTTACGAACTTGCTCATAGGAGTCGCCGCATATTGTGTGCTCCGTTTCACGAATATTCGCCAAATCGATGCTGCGGCAGTGGCCGGGTACTATGGTTCTGATTCAGCAGGGACCTTTGTCACCTGTCTGGGCGTCCTGACGGCTTCCAATATCGCCTATGCAGCCTATATGCCGGTCATGCTCGCCGTCATGGAGATCCCTGGGTGTCTGGTAGCCCTTGCGCTCGTGGCTCGCATGCGGGCAACCGGCTTGATGGATGCGTTAGGGAATATGCCGGGTGAGCCTGAGTATGATCCTTCTGCGAAGCGCTTGGATTGGAACGGCCAGATCGATGAACTTGACGAACTCGACGAAACTAAAAAAACCTCGCGAGAGTCGGCACCCAACTCTGCTCGGACTGTGGAATCGTCCAGACCACAAGGAGCCGTCAAAGCGCCTGGTATTTTCACCAAAGGAGTGCTCCATGAAGTCTTTCTGAATTCCGGTTTGTACCTATTGTTCGGCGGGATTGTGATCGGATTCATTTCCGGGCTACAAGGAGCGAAGGTGACGGCTGCCAATGATGTATTCTTCGTTCAATTGTTCCCGGCGATTC
>NZ_JBLYIG010000657.1:0-2599 GCF_049222245.1 Nitrospira sp. BLG_2
GATTGTTTCGGATCTCCGACAATAAAGAGTTTCCCCGGTTCGAGCAGCATGTCGTGCCAGACGTCGGCCCGGCTGCCCTGCCGCTCCGAGACGGCAAGGATGATCTCGTACTGCACCGGATCCGTATCCTGAAATTCATCGACCAGCACGGCTCGATAATCCCGCTTAATCCGTTCACGGACGGACGGGTGTTCGAAGAGAAGTGTCCGTGCCCTCGCCAGCAACCCGTCGAACGAAAGCCAGCCTTGCCGAGAAAAGGTCTCGCGAATGCTCCGCACCAGCGGAAGGAGCAGGGTCAAGAGTTCGTTCAAGAATGCATGGTCGACCGACAGAAGCTGTTGCGCCGTCCGAATGAGCGCGGCGGCTTCTTTGAAATCGCTCTTCTCCCATTCACTCACAGCGTTCCCGAGATCCTTGTCGAGCCATTCTCGCTCTGACGACGTCAAGTCTTGCCGGCCCGGCAGCCCTTTTTCCGCCACGAGCCGCATCACAGACCCCGTCGCAGCGAGCATATGTTCGACTTTGCGGCGCTTCGGCCGGTCATACGCGTTCATGAGCTGATTCGTCCGGTCTTCCATGAGACGAATCCAACTCGAAATGGCCGGAGTCACCGCCGGCCGTGCCAGTTGTTGTTGCAGAGTGCCGAGATCGACCAATTCGTTGCACAAGGACCGGGCCAGCGCCTTGACCGCCTCCAAAGTTGCCGACGACAAAACGGACCGCCACAGATGATGGCGTTGTCCTGCTCGACTCAATTCCTGGTCGAGCCAGCAATCCCACGCGGCGGTGAACTGCTCTTCAAATCTCAAGCCGTCGTCTTCCTTGAAATCGGGATCGACTCCGCTCTCCAGCGGATGGAGTCGCAATACGTGCGCGGCGAAACTGTGGAGGGTGCCGATTTGGGCTTTTTCAATGTCGTTGAGAGCCGCCCGAGCACGCGCGGCAATCTCGCCGGCGCTCAATCTATACCGTGCTTGAAGATCGCTGCAGGAGACAGCCCCTCCATCGCTCGACCGCGTCGGATCTGCCTGCGGATGAGTCAGGACGGCAAGCCGTTCGCGCAGCCGCACTTTCATTTCTGTCGCGGCCTTGTTGGTGAACGTCAAGGCGACGACCTGCGTGATAGGGACCGGAGCGGGTTCCTTCATCAGGAGATACACGAGACGATTCACGAGCAAGGTCGTCTTGCCTGTCCCCGCCCCGGCCACGACGACGACGTTGCGATCGAATGTCGTCTCAGCCGACTCTCGAGCCGCACGATCCGATATCGGCAGATCGTTATTCATTCTTTTTCGCGCGAAGCGTCTTCAGCGCTTTGGATTCGGCCGCACGATGAGATCTCCACCAAGTCGGAGCATGTTCCCGCCGGCAGATCACACGAAAGTCACATCCATCGCAATAGCCGTCTGGAAGAATGAAAAACCGTCCGGCACGTATGCCGTCCACCAACGTTCTGATCGTGTTCCGGATGAGTGTTCCGGTATCGGATGACCACGACATTGCCTCAAACGTCGAGCGGCTGATTGTGGTAGACCACTGGGGGGCGAGAAATAGGAACTGCACCTGGCTCGGCGCGGGTTGTCCAGGAACAGTGAGACAACTGTAGAGCGGTGGTTGCAACCGATAGCCACGGACCGCCGCCTGAGTCAGATTACGGTCTTCCGGTTTCATGGCTGAACCGGTTTTGAACTTATAGTCGAGCACGCGCAGCGCGCCGGAGGTCCGGTTTCGATCCAGCCGATCGATGCGACCACGGATCTTCAACGATCCTTCGTCCAGGATGCCGGGAACCGTACCTTGTCCGTCCACTTCAAAGGCAATCGGCTGGTACGGATGTTCGGCCTGTTCCGTTTCGTCGGCCTTCACCGCAGCGATCACCAATGTCACAATCAATTCTTTCGCCAGCTCCCACAGCAAATAGTGGCCTGTCCGATGTTGTGACTCCAAGTCAACCGCCGCCTGTTCCACCGACGCACGGATCGTCTGCTCCACCATGTCGCCCGCCACTGATACGATCGGCCACCCGGCCTGTCCAAGTTGTTCGTAGCAACGGCGTAACGCCGCATGGCAGAGCGTCCCGACCACTGCTGCGTCAGGTTCCTGCCCGATTGGAACACGGCTCGGTTCGAGTCGCAGCACATCAGCGGCAAAATATTGAAAAGGACAATGGGCATACCGTTCGAGCGGCGTCGGAGCAAGCCCTCGTTCGATAACCCGCGTCCAATGAGACTCGACCGTTCCCGTTATCCCATCGAAGAGATTCAGTATTGAGCCGTCCTCTTCGATTCGCTCCAGCGCCGAGGCTGCGTGGCGGAATGTATCCGCATCACGTCCGAGCGCCTGCATGAGATCGGTCGGGTCTTGTCCATTGATCGCCGACCACTGAGTCAATTCAGCCGGCGACACGAACAGTTTGATCGTGGGCCGCTGCAAAACCCGATCAGTCAGGCGGCGACTCACCACCTCTATGGGTTGCTCTTCGCGGCCGAATAGACGGCGAGCTTCCCCGAGATAGGGAGAGGCGGCCAGCATGCGCCCCGATTCATCGGCCCGTTGGTAGGATAGGTACAGGCGCTGAGAGGCAGCCTGACAACACAGG
>NZ_JBLYIG010000658.1:0-4115 GCF_049222245.1 Nitrospira sp. BLG_2
AAATCCGCTAAACCGACCAAGACGGTTGCCCCGCGCAAGCCCAAATAGGAGATTATGACGACCAAGACGAAGAAAACGACCCTGGTCGAGAAGAAGCTCATCGGCCTGGCGGATATCGTGGTTCAATCGGCCGAGCGATCAAAAGACCCGACGTTTCAGATTCCGATTCGGGCTCTCTCGAACGTGTCCTTCAACGAGCGGAAGGGCCTGATCGAGATGGGCGGCAAAAAACAAGAGCGGTCGTTTTTCAACGTCGGCATGGCGAAGAAATTCATGCAAACGGTGCTGGTCGCCGATGCTCTCTCCGAATTGCAGCGGGCCGATCTCACTACCTCGCTTCGAGAAATTTACTACCGCACCAAGCATACGATCAAAGACTCGCACGAGAATACGTTCGATACACAGGATGAATCCGATCCGGTCATCGAGGATTTGGAAGTGTCCCTTACCGCTCTTCGAGAAGAGCTCCATGTTCGAGCGGAGAACAGCGGCAGCATCGTCGGGCCCGTGGTCTTCGGCGACGACGGCGATCGCGTCGATTGTTCGAAGCTCGGGAAAGGCGGGTACTCGGTGCCGTCGATCGTGGAGCCGGAGTATCTGGAGATTCGTCGCTGTACGGCGGATTTTCTCCTGCTCGTGGAAAAGGGAACACAGTGGAACCGATTGTCGGAGGACAAGTTTTGGCGACGCTATAACTGCGTCTTGCTTACGGGGAATGGCCAACCGCCGCGGGGTGTGCGGCGCTTGGCGAGGCGGCTCCATGAGGAACATCGGCTGCCTGTCTACGTCTTGGTCGACAACGATCCGTGGGGATACTATATCTATTCCGTCGTCAAACAAGGCTCGATCAATCTGGCCTTTGAAAGCCAACGGATGGCCATTCCGAAGGCCAAATTCATGGGCTTATCGAGTGCCGATCCTGAGCAGTACGAATTGCCGCGCAACGTCGGCATCAAGCTCAACGAGAAAGACATCGCCCGCGCCAAGGAATTGATGAACTACCAATGGTTCCAGAAGCCGGCTTGGCAGGCGGAGATCAAGCGCATGCTGACAAGCGGATTGAAGTACGAGCTGGACGCGTTGGCGAACAAAGACTTCCAGTATCTCACCAAAAAATACCTGCCGAAGAAGCTACAAGAAAGGGATTGGCTCGATTAGCCTCCTTCCGCGAACCGGTTGTCGGCCATGAAGAGATTGCCTGCCTGGATCGCGCCCCTTCGTGACTGGCAGCAGCGAGCTCTGTCGGCGGTTTGTACCCATCAGACCAAAGACTTTCTGGCGATGGCCACTCCTGCCGCGGGAAAGACGCGCTTTGCGCTACGCGTGGCACACGAATTTATGGCGAAACAGGCTGCGGTTCGGGTCCTGGTCGTCTGCCCGACGAATCATCTCCGCACGCAATGGTCGGATGCCGCAGGGAAGATCGGGTTGCAGCTCGATCCGGCGTTGACCAACGAACAAGCGGCGGAAGCATCGGACTATCACGGCGCCGTGGTGACCTATCAGCAAGTCTGTCTGGCTCCGGCGAGCTTCCAGCGAGTCTGCAAGAGCAAGAAGACGTTGCTCATCTTCGACGAGCTGCACCACGCCGGCGACGGCAAGAACTGGGGGAAAGCGTTGCGCTCGGCGTTTGACCCGGCGGTATTTCGATTGATTCTCTCCGGCACGCCGTTTCGGTCGGACAACAATCCAATCCCATTTATTCGATATGAGAATGGAGAGAGCCGAGCGGATTTTGCCTATGGGTACACCGATGCAATTCGCGACAGCGTCTGTCGGCCGATCGTTTTCCCAAGCTATGAAGGCGAGCTCAGCTGGTTATCCGATGGCCGGGAGCATCAGGCGACATTTGAAGACGGGTTGACGTTCAATCGGCAGCGCGAACGGTTGAAGACGGCGTTGCTTCAGGAAACCTGGCTGGGACCGGTGATCACCGATGCCCACGCGCAACTGACCCGTCTTCGGAAGCAGGAACAACCGGATGCCGGTGGCCTGATCGTGTGCATGGATCAGGACCATGCGCGTTGGGTGGCGGACCTCGTCGGCCGTATTGTCGGCACGAAGGCCGCCGTTGCCGTATCGGACGATCCCGCGGCGTCGCACACGATCGAAGAGTTCGCCGATCACAAAAAGCAGCAGTGGCTGGTGGCTGTCAACATGGTGAGCGAAGGCGTGGACATCCCGCGGCTCCGTGTCGGCGTCTATGGGACGAACGTGATCACGGAAATGTACTTCCGGCAAGTCGTCGGCCGGTTCGTTCGAATGCAAGATGGAGTGCCTAAACCCCAACGGGCATGGCTATACCTGCCGAAAGATCCGGTCTTGGTGCACTATGCCAAGCAGATCAAAGCGGAACGGGATCATGTGTTGGAAGACATCATGCCGGCGGAGCAACGGGACCTCTTCGGACGGGCCACGGTCTCAACAAACGAATACATGCCGTTGATGGCAGTGGCCAGAATGGATAGCCTGATCGGAGAAGACGAGACGCGGGGGGGGAGCGGCGCGGATGTCCTTGCCGAACCGGCTGTCTCACTTCATGAGCAGAAGCAGGATCTACGGGATCTCCACCGGCTGCTTGTCGGCACGGTCGCCAGAAACAGCGGAATCGATCATCGGAGGCTGAATGCGGAATTGATTGCCCGCACCGGGAGCCGCGTCGATCAAGCGACAGCCGATCAGCTTCGAAAACGTATTCAATTGCTGGAGCGGTGGAAGGAGAAAGGCTACGATGGCAAACGGTGAGATCATTCATCGCGCGACGCGGGAGCTTCTTCCTCTCGGTTTGAGGCACCGATAGAATCCTGAGTTGCCCGAGGGCCGAGATCGGTGCCCCTCTTCGAGCGCTTCATTCCGACAAGTACGTCTAATTTCCGCGCTCTACCACGCAATCTGCCGACTTATAATCGGGCAAGCTGATGATTCAGTTCATTTTGCCAGTCGGCATGTCACGGGCTTTCGCTCCTTTCGTCGGCTGCGCCATGGCCCCCGTGGGCATCTGCCCTCTGACTTTGGCACTGCTCTTGTGCGTTCCTTTGGCCGGGGTTGCCGGGCCACGCGTCTTCGTACCAGCTTTGTTCGCCATGACCTGGTTCCTTTCGCGCTGTGATTTTTGAGCCGTCATTGCGCGCACAGCTGCCCTCAAACGCTTGCCGGCTCTCTTTGCCTTCGTCGCCACCCTTGGATCGGACAACCGTGTTGCCGCTCGAGGTGCGAGCTTTAACACGCCGACATCCTTATCATCCAGAAGCTTGTCCACCACGCGCGCGGTCTGAGGGCTGTCAGGTAACATGGTCGCGGCATGCGCTGCGGCAACACGAATCAGCGCCGCGCGCGATTTCGAGGCATTACCGATGATCCCGATGCTGTCGGCGCCGCCGAGCATGCCGGCGAGCGATACCGCCTTGGATGCCAGCGACACATCCGTGGACTCAGCCAGTTTGCGCAAATGGTGCACGGCATCTGTGGCCTTCTCGACGAGTGCCATATAGTCCGGCTCGTCAACATCCAACATTGCCTTCAGTTCTGCATAGCTGATCGCCATCGTTGGTCTCCTTATGGGAACGGCCCGGTTTACCCAAGGTTCTGGGTGAACGGACTGTTGTCCATCGTTTGCGCTTCACTCGCTATCAGATCAGGCGGCGGATTGGTAATGTTGTTGGTACCGCCCCCCATCATCAGTCGATCGGTGGGTGTCACATGGTTGAGGCCCAGCACATGGCCGACTTCATGGGCCAGCGTCCATTCGCTCGCGACTGAAGCCACCACCGCCGCCGGCCGGTTGGCGGGATGTGCAGCGCAGCCGTTAAAGCTGGGATTCGTCGAGCGCACAAAATACACGACGACATCGTTGGCGCCCGCCCCTGCGCGATTGGCCATCAGTGTGGTTTGCTCGGCGGTGACACTGCCCATGGTACACGCGCCGACTTCCAGATCGTTCAGCAGCGGCAGGTTCAGGTTTTGATCGCTCACGCGGTGCACGCGGATGCCATGCGTTGCGTAGACGTCGATCATGTTGTCGACCATATGATCGACGGAAAAACGGGTCGGCTGACTCAGCACTTTCACGTGCAAACGTACCGTGGGCAAACGCTGTGTCCACCACTTGTGCCACA